>JAYUPS010000389.1:0-5651 GCA_043759945.1 Bdellovibrio sp. | reverse complement strand
AGAGCAAAGGGGGGACCAGCAACCCAGGTATTATCGACCGCAGTGAACGCGGCAACTTTTAATCTGACCGTAACGACGTTCGGCGATGTAGCAACCGTCGCGCGCATCCCAACGAGAAACGTTAAACATCTGGCTTTTCCATTTCACACAAAAACCCGCAATTTCAATTCGGCAGGCCTTAAAAGTCACTTGGCAAACTCGACCTCGGTCGTCTCGGTCCCAGTCTCCATCACGGTCCCAGTCTCCATCCCGGCCGCCACCTCCACCCCGGTCTCCGCCGCGATCAAAATCGAGATCAAAGATCGAGGTTTGAACGTCCTGCGGTTCGTTAAAACTCTGTTCTTGCGCCAAAACCGGCCAAGCGATCATCAGGCTTGCGACCACGAGGAAGAAGAGTTTCTTCATTGTAAGCTCCTTTTTTAACTGGGGTTATTTTGCACTCTTAAACACAATGACAAGCCCGAATTGCAATAGAAAGTCCAATATTTCGGAGTCGTTTTGGCACTTCGACCTTGGCACAGTGATTGTAATGACTTTGGTCGGAGGTCTTCCATCATGCACATTGCTAAAATTCTAATCACAATTGGATTTATCTTTTCTTCCGAGAGTTTCGCCTCTTTAAAAGACCGCGACGGAGATTTTCGCCGAGGACGCGGGGGAAATTCGCGCGGCAACGAACGCTCCGAGCGTCCCAACCGCGTGCCGGTGGGTCGGCCCAGCTCGGGCGGCAATGGTTGCCCCGCGGGCACCATGCAAGTGCAATTTGCTCCCGACAATTTGTCTTTTTCGATCCTGTTTGACCAATTTGTTGCGGAAACCGATGGCGCGCGTGGCAGCCGCAAAGATTTAATGACCTGTGATATGTTAATCCCCATAGAAATTCCGGCGAACCTGCAACTTGAAATTACCCGTGTCGATTACCGCGGTTTTGTTGCGCTACCGGCTCGTGCCCAAGCCAAACTTCACGCCATTTACAATTTTCGGGGCCGCGGCGGGGACGGCGATCGCATGAATCTACGCCATAATTTTCAAGGACCCCTGACCGAAACCTACACCTTGTCGACGGATTTGCTGAATCGGGGGGGAACCGGCACCGAAATCTCCCCTTGCGGAGGCTCAACCGTTTTGCGCGTCTTTAATCAGATTCAGATTTCCTCAAAGACCCCGGGAGAACAGGCACAGGCCACTATTGATTCCATCGACGGCCAAGCCAACGCCATCTATTACCTGAACTGGAAGGCCTGCCAGGCTCAAAATCAACCCGGCCGTGGACGTCGTTGACCGGAGCCTTTTTGGGAGCTGCTGTCCAGTTCTTTGACAGCTAAAAGTTACCAAAACCCTGCCCTAGGGGGCCTCGACTTTGCTCTCTCAAGCTTTAACAAAACTTTGAGAGGGATAATCCATGAAACATTTTTCGTTTGTTCTTTTGGTATGCACGATGATGACCACGATCGTGACGTCGACAGCCTTTGCAATTTTGCCGATTGATGTCGCGGCACCGATTTCAAGCCGACCCCTGATGCCCAAGGTCCCCGAAGTGGGCGTTAACGGGATCTATAAATTTACCCAAAATACAGAAGTTATTCCCGCGGCTGTTTTACTGAATGGAGAAGTTGAAAACAATATCGGTGGCGTGTCACTCGATGTCTATAAAGACGAATCCGTAGCTATCGAGTTTCTTGGGGACGGACAAGTTTTAATGACCCTCCGTCTGGCCGATGAAGAGCTCGGAAAAGTACCTGAACAATTGATTTTATCCAGAGAAGAATTCGATGCTTTAAAGCTTCAAATTACCTCGACCGGAAATGTTGCGGATTTAATGAAAGATTACACCGGCTACTTCGACACCGACGTTGCGGGTCCCCGAAATTCACGCGCCCGACAACATAACATGCGCCAAGAAACTTCTCGCCGAAGTGGATTTCGTCGGGATAGCAGTGGTCGCATTGCCGGTGGCGGTGGAAACTGTGTTCGGGTCGTAAAAAGTTTGACCGGGTTTAGCGGAACGGCCGGCAACGGAGTGGGAATGGCCAGCGCACTTCAGCGCATCGGCTATCGTCCAGTTTCTTTTTCAAGCAAACAACGCGGCACTGTTTGCTCTTGGTCCGGTGGCTTCCACGGCAAAGGTCACGTCGCGTATTTTGACGGCTCTTGTTTTCAACCCACCTACGGTGGAAATTGCGGAAGCCCAGGCAAAAACTACCGCATGATCAAATGCGTCCATAAAGGATAAAAGCTAACAAAAAAAATCTTGCGCGACACCCTGGCCAAGCTCATGCTTTGGCCAGGGTAAATTCGACCGCGGAGGATAAATGAAAACAGTTGGATTCATTGGGGCGACGGGAATGTTGGGCAAACCAGTTGCTCTGGAGTTATTGAAAGCCGGATTCAATGTTCGGGTCATTGCCCGCGACATCGAGAAGGCCAAAAAAAGTTTACCCGGGAATTTTGAGTTTTTAAAGGGCGATTTAAAAGATAAAGCTTCACTGGTTTCTGGATTTCAAGGCTGTGATGCCGTTTACTTAAGCCTTCAGGTCGACAAGACAGGAAATCTTGAAACTTGGAGTGCCGAGCGAGAGGGCCTGGCCACCGCGCTCGAGGCCTGCAAACAAACCAAGGTCCCGCAAGTTTTGTATCTTTCCTCGATCATAAAAGACGATCCCGATCAAAAAGACTTCTGGGCCTATAAAATCAAAAAAGAATCTGCAGAAAAAATTCAAAAGAGCGGAATCCCTTACACCATTTTTTGCCCTTCTTGTTTTATGGAAAATCTGTCCGAGTTACAAATTCAGGGCGAAAAGTTGATGCATATTTCTAAAACTCAGAGCAAAAATTATTGGATCAGTGGTCAAGACTACGGAAAAATGGTTGCCCGGGCCGTTGGCAACGAGAAAGCATTCAACAAAACTTACTGGGTTCAGGGGCCCGACGCTTTAAGTCTGGATGAAGTTACAAATATTTTCGTGAAAAACTACAAAAAGAAGGCTCTGAAAATCCAAGGCGCACCCTTGGGAGTTTTAAAGATTGTCGGAATATTTAACAAAGACGTTCGATTCATGACAAAAATCATGACCTCAGTCGTTCGTATGCCAGAGCCCTTCAACGGCGCAAATGCCTGGAGCGAATTAGACAAGCCGACAGAAACGGTTGCTGACTTTGCGAAAAGAATTTCAAAAAGTTAACAAGGGAATTTGTTTCCTGGCTATTCGCTGGCGAACTTGTAAATTAACAGCAAGCCAATCATCGAGCCGCTGGTGGTTACCCTGTAGGGCGCTTCGACTTGTTCGTATTCGTCGGTACTGACCCAGCTCTGTTTTTTACGGGACCCATACAGCCCTGCTTGCCACTGGCTATCGTAGTTATAAAGAACTCCCAAATATGTCCACTGCTCGTTCACCAATTTTTTTCCGTAATTCAAGGGGAACACCTGGTCTTCCTGCAGGAAAAAATTCAGAAAAGCCTCTCCGTTGCGGATCCAGAAATAGGTCAACGTGGGAGCAAGTCTCAAACTCTGGTTCCGATTAAAAAAATTGTACTCGTAGCGGGCTTTGAACTCAAAACTCCAATTCGTTCCGGGTAGAAAAGACAGCAAGAGCTTGGGTGAAAAATCAAATATCAGCAGATCTTCCCCGCGGCCGTTGGTGTTGGCCCATTTCCATTCCACCACAGGATCCCGGATCCAATCCGCATCATGACGAAACCCGTATTGCCTTTGATAAAATAAACCCGCTCGTAAATTCGGGATCATCCGATAATAGGTACCCAACATGACCGACGAGAACTTCTGACTTTCAGTCCGTGTGGTGGAGGTGACCTCAACTAGACCTGTCCAGTCATCGACTGGATAAAAGATTCGGGCTTTTAACTCGGTGTCATTGGCGTTGCTCACATCCAGCGGGAAATGATTGGCCAACGCTGGTAAAGACAATGCAAAACTTAAGACAATTAAAAGCTTAATTGTAGTCTTCCTTTAAAAGGGCTTTTTGGTAATCAATTTTGATTTCGTTTTCAACTTTGCCGGCGGCAGGATCCATATTCCAGTTTAACTCTTTGGTCCAAGCGTATCTCTTCGGCGCGGTAACATCTTTACCCACTGGCACCAAGATCCCTTCGCCTTCCTTCACGGTTACTGTCTTGTTCCCTTTAAGGCTTGTGACATCCACGATTCCCTCTTGCACGCACATCCAAATATCAGCGGCTTTACCTTCAGGTCCGTAAGAGGTGAAAAAATGAGTGCCTCGCACTCCCATAACCGCTGTGGCCGTTCTTATTTTAAACTTCTGTGTTTGTTTTTGTTTTGGAATTTTACTGAAGACGGAGCCTTTATTCAAAGCCAGGACGTTCTCTTCTTTTTCTGGGATCGACAACTCACTTTTTTCATTCAACTTGAACTCGGCGCCCCCATCCATTGCGATAATCACGATACTTTTAGCACCCGTTTTAAACAAATCACCCGCCTTGACGGGAGCCCCAACTGCGGCCTTGGATTCGGTCCCTTTAGAGACTTGAGTTATTTCGCCCTGAGAATAAGTCACTTTACCTGTGAAGCCTGTTGATAAAGCCGCCGCTACTAAGGCACTTGCCAAAACTGTCAATTTGTTTTTCATATGGTCATTTCAGCTGATGCAACAAGGTTATACAAATAAAATTATAAATAGCTGCCCGCAGAAAGCATTTAGGTATTTCAAAATCACCCTCGGTGCGCTGAAATTATAGACTCATGGGAAAAAAGTTATGGACCTTACAAATTGGCGTGATTCTTTCTAGCACTTTCTTAATGGCGCTTTTGAAATTAGGGTTCGACGATCGTCTGTCCAATCCCTTTCTCAAAAAAAATATTTATCCCGTAACTTTAGGTCTAGCGAACGCTTTCACGGATGCGAAATTTTTATTGCGGGGCAAAGTGCCTCCGAAAGAGCCAAAAATTGTAATACTCGATATCGACAATGCCTCGGTTCAAGCCATTGGACGCTGGCCCTGGCACCGGGACGTCACGGCCGAGCTAATCGAAAAGTCCTTTGGGGCCGGGGCCCGAGTCATCGGTTTGGATATGGTATTTAGCGAGCCCGATGTGCGCGTCTCGCCAGAGATGCAAGAAAAATTAGAATCTTTAAAACTTGGCTATTTAAAGTCGCAAGTCGAAACAGATCCTCTTTTAGCACGCACGATCGGGCGGCATTCGTCGAAGCTTGTGTTGGGCTGGACCCCCCAAGGAGTCTGTCAACCTCTGCTAAGTTTAGCTCACGAGTGCCCTCTTATAGAAGACTTCGAGCAGATCGAATACCCCGCAGGCTTTTCTAAATTTGCCGTGAAAAACCAATCTCCAGATTCCATCCCGCCCAACAAAAGTTTTTTGGTTTCAACTTTTGATACTTTGGCTAATTTAGAAATATTTAACGACGTGGCCAAGTACTCAGGGTTTTTTCAAGCTTTCCCTGATCCCGATGGCGTCATTCGTCGGGCGCCCCTGATCCAGATGGTGGGCGGAAAAGCATTCCCTTCCCTGGCACTCGAAATGGCCCGCATCGTCCGGGATGAGGAATTAAAAGTAGATCTGGGCAGCGAAGGAAGACTGGAATCTTTAAGCTATCTCAAGTCCGGAAAAAAAATTACGACGACTTCGACCTCGTTTGTCGAATTTAACTCTCGCG
>JAYUPS010000388.1:0-2309 GCA_043759945.1 Bdellovibrio sp. | reverse complement strand
GCAGGTCCCAAGGGTTTAGCTGTTCGCTAATTAAAGTGGTACGCGAGCTGGGTTCAGAACGTCGTGAGACAGTTTGGTCCTTATCTTCTGTGGGCGTAGGAAATTTGAGCAGATCTGTCCTTAGTACGAGAGGACCGGGATGGACGAACCTCTGGTGTTTCTGTTGTCACGCCAGTGGCAATGCAGAGTAGCTATGTTCGGAAAGGATAACCGCTGAAAGCATCTAAGCGGGAAGCCTACTGCGAGATAAGATTTCCCTGGAACTTCGGTTCCCTAAAGACTCCTTGGAGACTACGAGGTTGATAGGCAGTGGGTGTAAGCACAGCAATGTGTTCAGCCGAACTGTACTAATAGGTCGTGCGGCTTTTTTAAAAATTTTTGCAAGGTTTTAATACCAGGCTTCGAAATCTTCGGATTCCCCGAAGCCGCAAAAAAATTTTAGTCAGTAAGTTGATTGTAATCTGCGGAACGTCGAAATCTTCAAGCAAGTCGCAAGATAAGTTTGGAGCCAACAGATCAGTACCGATACAATTGGATTAAGTTCAAGACTTGCTGGCGATTTAAATTTGGAATCGTGTCTTTCGTTAAAAATCACTTGAAATAATCGTTCAATTTTTATAGAGATTTTCTAAGAAAGTCGTTAAGCGTCGGAATGTTTAACTGAATTTTTAGAAAATGTAGCTAAAACAAAAAACCAATTTTATTGGCGTCTTTAGCGGCGGGGTCACACCTGATCCCATTCCGAACTCAGCAGTTAAGCCCGCCTGCGGCGATGGTATTGCACCGGTAACGGTGTGGGAGAGTAGCACGACGCCAGTTCTTTTTTAAGGAAGCTCCGAAAGGGGTGACCGACTAGAAGACCGATCCAAAAGATCGGTCTTTTTTTTGCCATTTTTTAAACAGATTCAAATTTAAACCATATCTGCCGTCACTATTGCTTCTCGGAAGCTTTGCGCTGAATTTCTGGTCTTGGGACCGAGAGATCAAAGTGCATTCCGGTTTCGAAAATTTTGTTTTTAGATTTGAAATCGAAGGCACTCACTTGAATTTGAATCTGATCACTGGCGCGGCCGGCAAAGTTGGATGAGAAAACGTCGACTTCAAGATTTGTGTTCGAGTCTTGCGCGTTTGAGAAACAACTTCGGATCATTTCTGAGAAGAGCATTTCTTTGTGCTTCTCCTCATGAAATTTAAAATTCACTTGGGCGAACTTATTTCCAAGCTTTTGGGTTTCGAGCTTTTTTTGCATGTCTTTGCACAATCCGTCGATTTCTTTTCTGAGCTCCGAAGGAGTTTTATCAACCCGAGCAATTGGTTCCTCGGCGAATTCTGGGTCTTCTAAGATGGCAACTGGACCATTAGGTTCAAAATCAGACGGAGCCCTGATTTGATCTTGATCGGGCATTTGTTCGCCAAGGGCATCTAAATCCCCCGCAGATTTTTTAGCGACCTGGATTTTTGAATCGAAGGAATCAAACCCAAATTGAAGATTTGGATTGGTGAGGCTCCAAGCCAGCGCTGCGGCAATTCCAATAAAACTGATTCCCCAAAGCATTCCAAAGTATCTCATTAGCTAAGTTATCGGATTTTGGATTTGATCCCTAAAAAAAATTCTCAAGGGGGCCCATAAATGGCAGGAAGCTTCATAGGTTTGTCACATTTTAAAGCTCAGCTTAGGTTGAATGCTGCAATTTTGCCAATAAATCTGGGGAGTTAGGGAGCCAGTCTCGACGGGCACAGAACTTGGATCAGAGTGAGACGATCGACGAATCTGAATGGAGTGCCGATGAACCCGGTAAAAGCTGGATTTTCAAGTTTACTGATCTTTACAGGCCTAGTGGCCTGCGCGCCGGCAATGTTCGACAAGCCAGTGGACTGCGGAACCGGTTGCGTAAGGGTTAATGGGTTCCAGCAAATCGAATACAAAACAAAGGTCAGTGGTGGGATGGTTGATATCCTATTTGTTAATGACAACTCGGGATCGATGTCCGAGGAGCAGAACCAAATCTCTGCTCGATTTTCTACATTTTTATCTTCGTTGGATGCTCAGGCCATTGATTACCGTATCGCAATTACCACGACGGATATCTCTGATGCGAGTAATGGTCCTCGGCCGATCAATCAAAATGGAGCTCTTCAAGATGGAAATTTGATTAAATTTGGGAATGGCGCCTATTTTTTGGAAAACACGACTCCAAATAAGCAGTCATTGTTTGATGGAGCTATTCGACGTCAAGAAACTGCCCAGTGCGAAAATTACCTCAACACAGTGCCAGTTGGACAGAGTTCCAATCCGACAGCTTATAAAA
>JAYUPS010000387.1:0-5669 GCA_043759945.1 Bdellovibrio sp. | reverse complement strand
GGGAAAACTAAAGAACCGATTTGCGCGTAAGCCAAAGTTCCAACCAACTGAGAAGATGGCAGTGATCCCAATCGTGCCCAGTTGATCGTTCCCGAAGTGATCGAAGTTCCCGAAATGTTAGTTACAGAGGATCCATCAATTGCGCCAAGTTGCGCCGTACTGATCGTTCCGTTTAACTGTGCAAAAGGCAAAGATCCAAGTCTCGCTAGACCAAGAGTTCCTGTCGTAATTGAAGTGCCCGAGATGTTAGTTAAAGAGGATCCGTCAATTGCACCAAGCTGAGCCGTGCTAATCGTTCCATTCAATTGTGGGAAAACCAAAGATCCGATTTGCGCGTAAGCCAAAGTTCCAACCAACTGAGAAGATGGCAGCAATCCCAATCGTGCCCAATTAATCGTGCCTGATGTAATCGACGTACCTGCGATATTGGTTAAAGAGGACCCATCAATTGCACCAAGTTGCGCCGTACTGATCGTTCCGTTTAACTGTGCGAAAGGCAAAGATCCAAGTCTCGCAAGACCAATCGTTCCCGAAGTAATCGAAGTGCCCGAGATATTAGTTACAGAAGATCCATCAATAGCACCAAGCTGTGCTGTACTGATCGTTCCGTTTAACTGAGCAAAAGGCAAAGATCCAATTCGTGCAAGTCCGATCGTGCCTGATGTAATCGAAGCTCCTGAAATATTCGTCAAAGATGAACCATCCACAACACCCAATTGCGCCGTGCCAATAGTTCCGTCGAGCACTGAAAAAGGGATTGATCCCAAGCGCGCCAAACCGAAAGTTCCCACAGCAACCTGCGAGGCATCCAACGAACCAATTTGGGCAACGGACATTGTGCCCGCAATCTGAGTTGATGGTATCTGACCTAGACGAGCCCAAGCCAAGGTGCCTGAAGTAATCGAAGAACCCGCGATGTTGGTGACAGCAGAGCCGTCAATCGCACCCAACTGAGCGCTGGCAATTGTTCCGCTCAAGATTGAAAACGGCACCGATCCCAATTGCGAAAATCCCAATGTTCCGACCAGTTGATTTGCAGGCAAAGCGCCCAAGCGAGCCCACGCAATCGTGCCCGATGTGATCGAAGATCCTGAAATGTTGGTAACTGAAGAACCATCAATCGATCCCAACTGCGAAGTTCCAATAGTTCCGCTCAATAACGAAAAGCCAAAAGTCGTCGGCTCCCAACGATCAGAAATCGAATTGTATCGAACGATTTGGTTGGGAGTTGGCACCATCGCCGAGTCGAGCAGCTTGCCAAAAAGAGATTGAACCGATTGAGAAGTGTTGGCAAACGAAGCAAAGGGTACAGACTTAATTGCCATGGCGGGAACACTCTGAACTCCGTTGCCGTCGTCGAAGTTCACAAAAAGCGTGCGATCGTGCGCCGCATCCGCAGTGTAAGACGTTCCGGCAGAGCATCCTTGTAAGCCGGTCAACGTAGTTCCGTTAGCAAAAACTTGCGAAAATTGATGACCGCCGGTTGCTAAGTTCGAACCGCCTCCGATAAGAGCGGAAAAAGCTCCCACAGAATCTCGCAAATCGATGGTTTGATTTTCGGTCCAAAGAACGCAGCTGTTCGGCGCACGAATAACAAATTGAAACGATGTCAGAGCGTTGAGAGACTTGCCTTGAGCATTTACAATGCGACCTTGGTAGGTAATGGTCGCGTTGTCGCCTGCGTTCGCGGTCAATCCCGCGAAGCAAACAAAAAACATATAACTTAATGAAATCTTTAGCTTACCCACCATAATCTTTTCGGTACTAAGCCGTTGAGACTTTAGTCGATTAAGGACAATTTCTGCACGAGTATCATTCAGAGACAATTCTACCAGGCCTGCTGCAAGAATTTTTGAATTGAGCGGCACAGGCCTTGCTGATCCTAGAGTGAAGGCTTCGCATCTGTGTGCCATTCGAAATTTGGATTGTCTCAAATTGAGACAGAAAGGAAAGACGATGAAACCACTGCTCACACTTTCACTGTTGGTACTTCTTCCTCTTTCAAGCTTTGCAAACTCCAACACAAGCGCAAATATCAAGTCCTCTCGTAAAATTCAGCAAGAGGATCTGGGTGCAGCAAAAACAAAAGCCGTGGCTTACAGCGCCCCCGCGGCCTACACCGCCGCGGTCCCTATGAATCCCCCTTCGACTCCAGGAATTGGATTTCCGGCTCCACCCGCAAATGCGTCGCCCGATGCGATGGCGCAAGCTATTCAGTCTTTCATGAATTATTTAACAGGCGTTGATGAACAGGGAAATCCACAGGGTTTTCCAGATTGGACCGATCCAAAAATCATCAACAACCAGCAAAGCGCTCCGGGCTTGCCTTTGATTACGGGCACAGCCTTGGATGCCAGTTGCGACGGACTTTCCGAAGATGCAAAACTTCGGATGAAAAATTATTTGCAGGGTTGCGGCGGAGTTTTACAAAACCAAACTGGCAAAGTGGCCATCACCGATTTTTCGACCAGCACCCCCACCCTGTACGTTCTTAATTCGAAAGATCTGAGCTGCGCGGGCAGTACGCGAGTAACTTACGGTGTCGGAAGCCACGGAAATCCGCCCGTCGCCGGCAACGAGGGCGGCTCGAGCCAAACACCCGCAGGATTTTTGGTGACCAAGCCCCACCACGGACGTCTTTATCAAGAGTGGAATTCCATCGGTATTCAGGGAATGGGTTCAGAAAACGGAAAAACCATCGGCCGAGGCGTCATTCTTCACCCGTCGAACGGTCATACCTTGGGTTGCGTGGGAATTCCGCCTTCACGATTTGTAACAGTGAAACGAGCTTTGGCCTATGGATCCGTGGTATTAAATTATTTTCCGGGACAAATGGGCAGCAGCCAAAGACGCTGCCCGAATTACGGTAATAAACGAAACACCAGTTCTGACGGCGTTAACGGAGTTCAATAATCGTCTTAAGAATGCCTAAATCCCGGCTTTGTGGCGCTCTTCATCGTCGAGCACAGACTGAATGCCACCCTTAAGCTGCGGACGATAAGCCAATTTCTCGATGTCATAAATAAATTTTGAACCATTCACTCCCGGAGTTTGCCATTCGGGTCCCATACGGATCGCATCTACCGGACAAGCTTCTTCGCAGTAACCGCAAAAGACACACCGGAGCATATCGATTTCGTAAGCGATCGGAAATTTCTCAACCGAAGGATCTTCATGTTCACTGGCTATAATCTTGATGCACTCGGCAGGACAGTTGGTCGCACACAGCATGCAAGCCGTGCAACGAAGTGATCCGTCTTTTTTTACCGTTAGGACATGATTGCCCTTAAACCTGGGAGAGTACTCGTACTTTTCTTCGGGATAATTCAACGTTGGCATCTGCTTTTTATTCGCCAGATTTTTCACCATGTGTTTCATCGTAATCCAAAGACCACCCATGATTCCCGGCAAATACCAATTCGACAGGGTCGAGTTCCGTTGCACGACGCTCATAAAGCCCCCCGATTAAAAACAAACTCATTTTTCTTGCGGTTTTCGACAGTCACCCGATCCGCGGGTTTCAAAGCCTCGGTCAAAGTGTAGGGATCGGCCCGGATAATCATTTGTTTTCCAAACATCAACTGCGTGGCCTCACTTAAATTTAAAGCCTCGCTGACCACCGTGGTCACTTTTTTAAATTTGCGCTCCAGGCCCTGAACGTTAATGAACGTGCCGTCTTTTTCCAGGAAACTCTTCATCGGAATCAGCCAAAGATTCTTTGGTCCCTTCAGCGCTTCGAGCTCATGGTTTCTTCCGGTTTGAAGCCAAATCAAGTTTTCCGCCTGGCCCAGTTCTTTAATCTTGTCGTCAATTTCGGGAAACCAAAACTGATTTTCTGGTCCCGCCACAACAACCGTTTTAAAGGTTTTATTTTTAAGCCCTTCGGACAGCTGTTTCCAATTTGCCGTCACGCCGTGCTTTTCCAGTACTTTAATCAAACCCTTGGTGTTTGGGTTGCGGTCCCCGCGCAGCAAAAGTCCGTCAAACTTGTCAAACGTTTCAGGATTGTTGATCCAATGGAAAATGTTTTTAGAACCTTGGGCGACAAACGTCGAGACAATCTCTTCGTACTCTTCGACCGAGTACTGACCCGTGAGCACCAGTGCCGCTTGCGCTCCTGCGGCCTTGAGTGCTACGCCCGCTTCTTTGGCTGCGGCTCCCGGAGCCAAGTCGCTCCAATTGCCTTCGGTGTGCTTTTTTGCTCGCAGCAAGCGACCCTGATTTTTGAAGGTACCGTTTCCTGCAGCATTCACAAATTTGTAAACGTCGCGGCCCTCGTCGCACATCCAGTGACCGTTCACGTCTTTGTTAAATTTGGGACGAACGCGAAAAAATCCTTCTTTATTGAAGTAAACTTTCACTGAGCAACCGGTCGAGCAACCATTGCAAACGCTTTCGGCCTCTTTCAAATACCAAACCCGTTGACGGAAACGAAAATCTTTCGAGGTCAGCGCACCCACCGGACAAATATCAACGGTGTTCAATGAGTATTTATTGTCCAAAGGTCTTCCATCGTGGGTGCCGATCTCGGATCGATCTCCACGATTGAAAATACCCAGTTCATTGGTTTTGGTTACCTCGTCGGTGAAACGCACACAACGCGAACAAAGAATACAACGTTCGGTGTCCAAAACCACGGTCGGCCCCAGGTCGACGACTTTGTGTTTCTTTACTTTCTTTTCGGCCATCTCGGGATTGTATTTTCCAAACTCCATGTACTGCTCTTGCAATCCGCACTCCCCGGCCTGATCGCAAATCGGACAATCCAAGGGGTGATTGATAAGATGGAAATCCAATCCCCATCTGGCAGATTCTTGTACTTTTTCCGAGGTGTTGTTGACTTTCATCCCCTCGGTGATGACCGTGTTGCAAGCGATTTGCGTCTTAGGATTTCCCTCGATCTCGACCATACAAAGACGGCAAACGCCAGCGACCGACAATCCAGGGTGCCAGCAATAGTGGGCAATGCGCTGACCATCATCGACCATCGCTTGAATGATCGAGGTTCCCGGAGCGACTTCCAGTTCTTTGCCATTAATGGTGCATTTCATGATGGGCCACTCCTTTCACTTTCGATTTACCTTCGCGCACAAAAAACTCGAATTCATCCCGGAATTTTGTGACAAAACTAATCACCGGTAACGCTGCGGCATCCGAAAGAGCGCAGATGGTGCGACCCTTCATGTTGTCGGCGACCTTTACTAACAAATCGATGTCTTGCAAACGACCTTTGCCGGTCAAAATCGAGTGAACGATTTTATCAAGCCAGCCCGTTCCTTCGCGGCAGGGCGTGCACTGACCGCAAGATTCATGGTGATAAAAATGCATTAAATTTGCCAGGCATTCGACCATGCATTGAGCATCATCAAGAACGATCACCGCCCCCGAACCCAACATAGATCCCATTTGCGTCAGATTTTCGTAATCCAAAGTCGTTCGTTCGGCTTCTTCCGCCGTTAAGACTGGCGCCGAACTGCCACCGGGAATCACCGCTTTCAACTTTCGACCCGGGCGCATTCCTCCGCCAAAACCGTAAATAAAATCTTTGAGCGGCAGACCCAAATTCACTTCGTAGTTTCCGGGCTTCACGACATTGCCACTCAATGAGAAAAGCTTAGTGCCCGGGGATTTTTCGGTGCCGTACTTTCTGTAAGCCGCGGCTCCGTCTT
>JAYUPS010000386.1:0-2317 GCA_043759945.1 Bdellovibrio sp. | reverse complement strand
AGGGTCATAGATTCTTTTCCCGAACCAGACCCTTGGGTTTATCCCGCCGCCAACACCGAAGACGAAATGATTTTGATCAAACACATGTGGGACGAGATTCGCACACTGATGTGGAATTATGTCGGCATCGTTCGCAGCCAAAAACGATTGGAACGGGCGCACCATCGGCTCGTTAATATTTTGCAAGAGGTCCGCGAGTACTATTCGAATTACCGCATTCACAGCGACATCTTGGAGCTCCGAAATATTGCGATCGTTGCGGATCTTTCCATTCAGTGCGCTCTGGCTCGAAAAGAATCTCGAGGCATCCACTACAATCTGGACCAACCCTGGGCGCCCGCAGACAGTCCGGGCATCGACACCGTGCTAAAAGGCGCGCCGCACCTCTACCGCGAAACTACAGGGGTCTGAGGCTTAAATCTGCTTCTTGACCCCTTTCAGGTTCCTCATCCAGACTGGTTTTATGAAAAAGTTTTTAAGCGCCGTTTTAGTTTTAATTGCGGGCTGCTCCACAACGTTTGAAAATCCTCAGCTGACTTTGATGGACGAGGATCAAACGTTAGAGACCGTCGAGAAATACTCGGCTTCGAAAAAAATCTACGATGGTTTTCAGGCGACGATGGATTTTGGAGCGACTTTGCACAACACTCCGGTGCGTGCGGCCCTGGTCGACAAAAATGCGCGGGTTTACCAATGGAATCCCGAGCAATATGCCGCTGAAAAAAATAAATCTGAAACGGAAAAACTGAGACAAACCGAAATTTTCTTAAGCTTTTTTGTTCCAGAACGAAAACACGATGACATGGCCAAGGGCTCCACAAAGTGGAAGATCTTTTTGGATGTTGATGGCCGCCGGTACGAGGGAAAAGCCGCGAAAATTAAAACGATTTTAGCCGACGTGCAATCCCAGTATCCCTATCACACCCGCTGGAATACACCCTACCGGCTGACCTTTCCAATTTCCACCGCCGAGATCGACGGCAAATCAGCAAGCCTGACCCTCACGGGCCCGGTGGGTTCCGCCAAGATTGAGTTTCAACCTTAAGGCATTTTGCACTCGCCTTGAATGCAGAGAGGATCTGTCTGCGGAGTCTTTTCCAGGTCACAGACCAGGTGCTCCTCTTCCTCGGCCCATTGAGTTTCGATGCAACGTTCGATTTCGGGCAGAATTTTCTTATGAACGGCCCACAACAGACATTTTCCGTTCGGGACGTAGCCGCAATCTTTGCCCGTTTTGCATTTCGGTTGTTCTTTTAAGTACCGATCACAATGCATATCTGGATTTTTCTTCGCTGCAGGAAGCGCGACCATATCGCCGTCTTGAACTGACGTTTTACAGCCCAAAATAAAAATGAAAGCTAAAATAAATAAGTGAGCCCGTACAAAGAATTTCAACTCAACCTCCTACGATTTGGTGGGAAAAGGAACGGCGCGGGCTGCGTGCCCTACCTTTTATCGTTTGAATTTCAAACTCACGACTTTCTGGAAAAGTTTCGGAGCGTGTTGGGCCATGTAGAGACCCAAACCTTCAAAACCCGAGGGCTTGAAAGTCTGTGAGTCATGGTGAATGCATTCCTTGATCATCTCGGCGTATTTACGAGGAGGAATGCCTTTGCCGAAATCCAGGCTGAAATGTTGACCGTAACGATTCGGAATATCTTTAAACATGCGTGTTTCAATCCCTGGGGTTAACAGCAGCAGTGTCGATACTCCGGTGCCCTTGAGCTCGGCTTCCAGACTTTGGGTAAAGGCTACGACCCCAGCCTTTGAAGCGGCATAGGTTGTGGCGCACGGAAAGTGCATCACACCCGTTACGCTGGCGTTATTGACGATCTTGCCCGAGCGCCTCTTAATCATGCCTGGCAGTATCCCGTGGGTCAGATGAACCAGCGCTGCGACGTTGACCTGAAACAGGGAGTAAATTTCATCCATATCCTGATTTTCCAAAAGCCCACCAGTCAATTGCCCTGCATTATTGACTAAAATATCTACCGGATCATTTTTCAAGCCCGCTAAAAACGCATCGATATTTTTTCGCTGGCCAAGATCCAGTTTCGTGATGCGAACCGAGGCCGCGCCTAATTTTTCGAGCCGCGCTTTCATCGATTCATCAATCGTGCGATTCGCCAAGTGAATGTGCGCGTTGCTTTCGGCAAACATTTCGGCCATTCCTAATCCGATTCCGCGGTTGGCGCCCGTGATCAGAACATTTTTATTTTTGATTTCCATTTATTCGACCTCTTCGATGGTGGTGCCGCCGGACAAACCCCAAGTCTTTAAGATTTCGGGCTCATCGAGGGCAGACATTGCTTTTTTA
>JAYUPS010000385.1:0-5699 GCA_043759945.1 Bdellovibrio sp. | reverse complement strand
TTTCGTGGGCGCCGACTTCGTAAAAGTTGGACAAAAATTCTCGGCTCGCCGAAGACAAAGAAAAAATCACTCTTCCGGAATGGCCGCTTCCCAGATCCCAGCGGTAATCTAATTTTGATTCGTAAACCTGACCCGTAAATTGCGTCATATAAAAGTTTGTCGATGTGGCTTGCAGCGCTGAAAACTTAAGTTCAAGTCCCCGAAGTAATTTGAATACCAGTTGCGGTCCCAACAAAAGAATCAGCGGAATATTTTTCATTCCGCGACGGGCCTGGTTGTTGTCCGAATTCAAAGGGGGGGTACCGCCGCCCGTAAATTCAAGGGAATAACGATCTTCTTTGAGCAAATAAGCTCGAGCTCCCTCGCGGTCATCGGCTCGCAAAATTTCACCGCGGTATTGAAACGTAGGAAAAGGCAGCGCTAAGCTCGAATATTGATCCGAAGCGGGATATTGCTCAAATCTAAGATGGCCAATACCAAACCCGTATTCCCATAAGGATTTTGAATCTTCGGCGTTGGCGATGGAAGTAAAAAAGAGAGCGACCAGACAGAGAATCGGATTCATTTTTTAACGTTGGCCGGAATGCCAGAACCACTCCACGTCGTGGTTTGATAAGCTCCATCTCGGACTTTGGTGTTTATTATTTCAACATCGATCAATCCGTTGAATCCGGCTTCGGCGGCGTGAAATGCCAAGCGCATCATGGTTTCTAATTCGTCCGGACAATTATTTACAACCACCGGGTCTTCGATGCGTTTCATGAGCCGAGTTTCTTTGGCTTGCTTTTTTAGGTAAACGTTGATGTTCTTCGCTTTTTCCATGTTCGAGTTGTACCGTGCCAGTGGTTCGGCAACGGTCGAGTTGAAGCACGGATTGCAGTAGGACTCGTGACTAAGCTCCGCAGGGCGCGGATTTAAAAAGGCGAAGCTTTCATCCTCAAGAATAATTGCACAGTATTTACAGATTGCCGAACGGCACAGACCGCATTGAAGTTGGGCCTTTGATTTTTGGCAGGTAATACAGACCGCATTTATTTGATTCATGGATGGAACAGGTATAGAAAAATGCCTATGAATTGGCAAGTTATCATCGATTTTTGGTTCAAACAGACGCCCCCGGAACGCTGGTTTATAAAAGACCTGGCCTTTGATCAGACGATTGAAAAGCTTTTTAGCGAAGCCCTGGAGCTTGCCAGCCGCGGAGAATTCGCTCATTGGCGTCGTGGACTTGAAGGGCGCTTAGCCGAGATTTTGATTCTAGATCAGTTTTCGAGAAATATTTTCCGGGACCAACCCCGGTCGTTCGCGCAAGATCCTCTGGCTTTGTCTTTGGCTAAAGAAGCTGTAAAAGATCCCTTGCATTGGGCTTTGGCCAAATCGCAAAAGACCTTTCTCTACATGCCTTTCATGCACAGCGAGAACATCGAAGATCACGAAAAAGCCGTCGAGCTCTTTTCGCAGCCCGAGCTGGAAAGTAATTTAGAGTATGAGTTCAAACACAAACAGATCATTCAGCAATTCGGTCGTTATCCACACCGCAATCAAATTTTGGGCCGAGATTCAACAATCGAAGAAATTGAGTTTTTGAAAAAGCCTGGTGCCAGGTTCTAATTACTAAGCCAATATTAATCGTCTTCAATTACTCATCTAAACTTATTCGTCTTCAATTACTCATCTTTAATCGAGCAGCGGATTTTTAGTTCAATGGCGGCAAGACGTGTTGTTACGTCGTCTAAAACGTAGATTTGTTCGTCGACTCCGGTGTCATGGATGTAACGTTCGTCTTCGCTAAAAAATTTGAATTCGCCGCTGCCCGAAACAGGGATGAAAGTCTCTGCCTTGGTAGCGACTTTGTCTTTAGAAAGTCGCACCATCAATCCCAAATGGTCTCGGGTAGAAAATTCAACTGTGGCCTCGACTTTGTTGTCCGGCGCGCGTTGATCAAACAAATTGCCTTTGGGCTTTAGCGCAACTTTCCCGTCTACGTTTTTTCGAAGCGTGGCTTTGCAGTTCTCTTTTTTGTCGCAAGACATGTCGAACTCAAAGCGCGGTCCCTTTTGCTTCAAGTAACGAGTGTCGATATAAACGGAGCGATTTCCGACCTTAAATGATTGGCGCTTAATGGTTCCCGCGTCTTTGGCGGCTGATTTCAAAACGGGCAAATTCCAATCTTTGGAGAGGGTTGTATCAATCTGTTTGGCCGGGATTTCGGTCTTTACTTCCCCGCAGTTGGCGCAATTTTCATCGGCTTTTAGAACGATCTTTCTAAGCGGGACATTTTCGCCAAATTCTGTCGAGCAGGTGTAGGGCGAGCCTGCCGCAAACCCGAACAGCGGAAATAGCATAAGACCAAGAATGATTTTCTTCATAAAGGCTCCCCAAGAGATGGATTTTGGTAGTTTTTGCCATAGGCATCCCTGTATGGCCTTGATGCTATTGTGTTTTCTCGATTTTTCAAGCATATACAGGTCCATGATTACCGCATCAAATGTCTCATTGCGCTTCGGCGGACGAAAACTTTTTGAAGACGTCAACGTGAAGTTCACACCCGGAAATTGCTACGGACTTATCGGCGCAAATGGAGCCGGTAAATCCACATTTCTAAAAATCTTAGCCAAAGAAATTGAACCCAACACCGGCGAGATTCTGCTTGGTTCGAATCTTCGTCTGTCTGTTTTGAGACAGGATCATTATCGATTTGATGAAAGTAGCGTTCTTGAGACCGTGATTATGGGTAACGAAAAACTCTTTAAGGTAATGAAGGAAAAAGAGCTTATCTACGCTAAGCCAGATTTTTCCGAAGAAGACGGGGTCAAATCCGCAGAGCTGGAAACGGTGTTTGCCGAATTAAATGGGTGGGAAGCCGAGTCCGAGGCCGCGACGATGCTTGCGGCGGTTGGAATCTCGGAAGTTCTGCACAACAAAAAAATGAGCGAGCTCGTTGCCGGCGATAAAGTGAAGGTGCTTTTAGTGCAAGCCCTTTTCGGAAAACCGGACGTTTTGTTGCTCGATGAGCCAACGAACAACTTGGATATTTACGCGATTCAATGGCTTGAAAATTTCTTAATGCATTTTGAAAACACCGTGATTGTGGTCTCTCATGATCGCCATTTTTTAAACAAAGTTTGCTCGCACATTGCCGACATTGATTTTGGCAAAGTGACAACGTGGACGGGCAACTACGATTTCTGGCGTGAAGCCAGCGAGCTCAATCAAAGATTGATGTCGGATCAAAATAAAAAGAGCGCCGATAAAGCCGAAGAGCTAAAAGCGTTTATTATGCGATTTAGCGCAAATGCTTCGAAATCTCGACAGGCCAGCTCTCGAGCAAAACAACTCGACAAGCTCGAGTTCATCGATATGCCAAAATCGACGCGAAAATCTCCGTTTGTTGGTTTTGATTTAAAACGCGAACTTGGCAGTGATGTTCTGTTCGTAGATAAGATTTCGAAGAAAATAAACGGCGAGCAGATATTAAAAGATGTCAGTTTTACCATGAGAAAAGGCGATAAAATCGTACTCTTAGGGCGGAACGATGTCGCGAAGACACTGCTCATGGACATTTTAGCCGGCGAAGTAAAGCCGGATTCCGGAAGTTATAATTGGGGAATTACGACGTCTTTAAGTTATTTTCCAACGGACAATTTAAAATATTTTTCTGGTCAGGAAAATTCTTTGGTGGATTGGCTGCGCCAGTACTCGGAGGAAAAAGACGAATCATTTATTCGCGGTTTTTTAGGCAAAATGCTATTTGGCGGAAACGAAGCTTTAAAGAAACCTGGAGTTCTATCCGGGGGCGAAAAAGTCCGTTGCATGCTGTCTAAAATGATGCTTTCGGGAGCGAATGTTTTGATTTTGGATGGGCCAACGGCGCATTTGGACTTAGAAAGTATCACTGCTGTTAATGACGGGATTCGGCGATTTAAGGGAAGTGTCATCTTTACAACCCACGATCATGAATTTATTCAGACCGTGGCCAACCGAATTATCGATTTAGATATTTCGGTGAAGTACGACAACCAAATTACTTACGACGAGTATTTGGAGACTTTGCTTTCAAAGCGATCTTAGCCGTCGCCAAATTATTTTTAACTATCGACGACTCGGGATGGTGCTTTTGGGCCCGTTCTAAATATTTAACTGCCAGATCATATTTTTGGGTGGCGTAGGACACGTTTCCCAGTCCGATGAGCGCCGCTAAACTATCGGGCCATTGTTTTTCGATCCGCAAGTAAGACTTTTCAGCTTCCGGCAAAAATCCGGCTTGTTCTAAAGCCGCTGCCGCCGTCAGGTTGGGCAACTCACCGGCCGAGACTGCAATGTCCCCCGGGTTTAAAACGACCAGTCCCCAGTAGTCTCCGAGCATCCAGGAGCGTTCGAATTTCCGCAGGTCCCATCGCTTCCCCTGCTCGGGTCCCGAGTGCAAGACAACTTCGGGTTTTTTTAGGTCGTAACCGTACACCAATGCGTAGTGCCACTGAGGAAGCCAACGCACAGATAGGTTCTCAAAAACAATGACTGGATGATGACTAGCCACTTCGGTCAAAAGAGCCCTCATACCCTGGATTGGAATAGCCATCAGGCCGTTTCTTCGGGCGGCGCTAACCATGTCGGATTGCAAACTGCCGTTCATACCCGGTGTAAAAACCTGTGGAGACACTTGATCTAGCGTCACTAGTTTCCCCACCCACTGCATAGCCATCGTCAAAGTCGCAGGCCCGCAATGAGCCTCGGTTTGAGCGACAAAAGGTACATTTAGGATTTCAGTTTCTTGGGGGAATAAATTTTCAGATTGTAGAATTTCATCTGTTTGTCTGGTCGAAGTTGCACATCCGACCAGACCTAGAAAAAGAACAAGAAAAATTAAATACGTTTTACTAAAAAAATGATCAGAATAACGATCAGTATGGTCCACAGAATGTCTCCGCCTGCGCGAGCCGTTTCGATTTGTCCCGCCAATTGTTTCACTTCAGTCTCGGTAAGATTTGCTAAACGAGCCGTTGCCTCTTCTGGAGTGACCCCGCGTTTTAATAATTCATTGCGAACTTGCGCTTCGCTCATAAAGTTTTGCACTTGCTGGTTGGCCTGCGTTCGCGACAAATCCGCCACCGCAACATGAGTTGCGATCATTGTATCCATGGCGAGAGCCGGAGCATTTGACAGCAAAAGCGACATAAAAAAGCAGCAAAACAATTTTAAAGATCTAGGTATAGTCATAACGAGTCTCCTTTGGTTCCAATTTGGGAAAATTAGCCTCATTTATGAAGCACTTTAAACGGCATCTACTAAAGTCAGCAAATCAAGTGCCACTTTTAAAGGGAAGTTCGCCTAAGTAGTCCTTCTTACCAACATCGACGCCATTATGTCGGAGGATGGAATAAACCGTGGTCACATGAAAATAAAAATTCGGCGTTGCGTGATGCAAAACAAAGTCTTTTCCGGTGAGCCATTTACCTTCCCAGCGCGGCTGGGTGATTTTTCGAGCCTCGGAACCTTCGAAATCTTTGGGTGAAAACGTTCCCAAATAGCTAACGACTTCGTCGATGCGTTTTTTAAGTTCAGGCCACGTCGTTTCCTGGTCGTCATGCTTTGGAGCTTCTTTGCCGGTAAGTCGAGAAGCACTTAGTTTCGCAGTATCTGTTGCGATTTGGACCTGCTTGATCAAATTAAACTGATCCGGGGCCAATCGTGAATTAAGC
>JAYUPS010000384.1:0-2325 GCA_043759945.1 Bdellovibrio sp. | reverse complement strand
GATCTCGCGAATTGGAGAGGGCATGGGGACGGTGGACCTGGTTCGCAATGTCGAGCTGGCAGTCATTCTTAAGGGCTTTAATGGGCAAGTCCCGGCTGATGAGATTCTTTCCTGTGTTGCTATTGGGAACGACACGAACAACCCTTGGGTGACCACCCCGGACATCAACATTGTTTACCAGGGTAACAACGTCGGTATTGGGGTCGGAGTTCCCTCTCAGAAACTTCAGGTGAACGGAAATGTTCTGGCGTCTTCTTTTTTATATCCTTCCGATCAGCGCCTTAAAGCAGAAATTAAGACCCTGAAAAATAGTTTGGAACGAATTTCCCATCTTAGGGGGGTTGATTTTAACTGGCGAAAGTCCGGCGAAGACTCGGTTGGTATGATTGCCCAAGAGATTGAGGCCGTGTTGCCGACCGCGGTCCTAACGGATCCTTCAACAAATTTGAAGTCGGTCGATTATTCTCAAATCACGGCCTTAACGGTTCAAGCGATTAACGAGCTTCGACTGGAAAATTTAAAAATGAAAGCGCGCCTGAAGCAGATCGAGGATGCTACCAAAATCCCAAAATAAAACAGACCTAATTTTAAAGCCCCGGATCGAGACAGTTTTAGCATTCTAGGTCGCAAATCGTGAAAAAATGGTAAACTTTTAGCACTATGAAACGTTTAACGTCCGTTCTAGGTATAGCCGTCAGCGTCTTTGTATTTGCGGGATTTTTAACTGCGGGAGTCTTTTCTCCCTGGAGTGAAAAATTCAGCGACCGACAGGCCATCACGTTGATCGGTGCTCCCGAAAATAACGCTGGATTTTTTAGAGACTTGATCAAGGCTATTTCCGGAGCATTTGAGAGCGTCTTCGGTAAGTCGAGCTCCGGTTCTGGCTCTGGTGCAAGTCCCAGTCCCACACAATATGTGCCCCCCCAACCCCAACCGACACCTCCTGCTTCTCAGACCGTGGGCCTTTCTGCTAGCGCCACCGGCGTAACGTTGCCGAACGCCTCCACACCTAAATTGTCCAACAAACACTGCGTCACGGTCGCCCGCAACGTCGCCGCGAACAGCAGTACCGTTAAACTGACGGACCAGGGTTCTGCTCTTCCGGGGGTTCAAGTTTCTGGAGCGCCCCTTGCCGAACCCATTGCCTTGGATAACGATCAATCGCTGAAAAAAAATGGCGAGCCCGCCATGGCGACCACGGGATCATTCCAGGTTTTTATTCCCACAAATTCGGATACGGAACTTGGCTGTTTTCGGGGAATGCCCGCAAATGTTCGACAGGAATTGAGCCTAACAATTGCGCCCTGCCCGCCGCCTCCACCGCCCACAACTGGTGGGGTCTGGATCAACGTTGCTGGAAGCGGAGAATCTCAAGCTTCGGCTTGCGCTCGCATCGGCTCGACTCCAGAAATTATTACCAATGACGGCTGTGGGTTCTGCGCGGCTCCCGAGAGTCGGCCACCCTTACGTTGCGGAAACGTTTCCTTGCTTCAGTGGCCATCGATGCCGGGCCGGTATCAAAACAATTATTCCGGAGGCGGAATTGTCGCTCCCGGCGGACGGTATTGTTACAAACAATCCCAGAAGCACGACGACGACTCGACGGACCGGATCGTTGCCTGGAGATGCAAAGATCCCAATCCACCGCCACCGCCCACCGGGACAACTTCGGAATTGGTTTTGTCGGACTGCCGAAATATTAATTAAGCCGAATATTTGACATCAGCACCTGTGATAGCAATAACGCAGTTGGCTCTGATTAAAAATTAGCCCTTCCCAACCTAAACCACACCCCTTAACCTTTTGCTTACACAGTATGCGGGTAAACTTTTTTCGAAAATTAAATACCAACTTTGGACAACATGGAATTACCTTTGTTAGTTCTTTGATTGGGATTGGCATACTAGGAATTTCGGTCGCCGCGGTTAGTTCCATTGTTAGTTACGCGTGGTCGAGTTTCGCGTTGGTCAAATTTCAGGCCGATGTCGAAGATGAAATGACCGCTTTTCGAAAACAGATGCAGGTCGGGTCTGCCTGCAAACTAAATTTTGCTCCGATGCCCCTGCCGCCGATCGGCGGCGCTGTGGCCTTCAATCAGTTTTTAGTATCTGACGAAGCGACGCAAACATTAACGGCCGTGCCGTTTATGCGTGTTGGCCCTTTCGAAAACAAATTTCAGGTCCAATCCATGAATGTCGTGAACATAAATCAACTGGCTCCCCGCATTTTTCTTTTGCGTGTCGATGTGGCTTTTGCTCAACCCACGCCGCAAAACCCCTTCGCAGTTTTAAGATCTTCCTCTTTGACCGTCGAGGTCAACGCGAC
>JAYUPS010000383.1:0-2325 GCA_043759945.1 Bdellovibrio sp. | reverse complement strand
AAAACTCGTGCTTACCAAAGAATCCGCAAACCCCTTCTTGCCAAGAACGATTAAATCTTCGGCCGGTGCGATCCTGGATTTGCAACTTTCCTATGCTCCCACGCTTCTTGAAGTCGTTTTAAACTTGGAAAAACGCAAGGACGTGGCGGTCTTAGATATGAATGGTGAATCAATTTACCGGCATGTTTGGCCAAAAGATCTTTACTTGATATTGGGGGAAGAAGGGCGCGGACTTCCCAACTCTAAAATCTCAAAATTACATATTCCCATCCAAAGAGTGGAGTCTTTGAACGCCACCGTGGCCGGGGCACTCGCCATCTCGGCCTATTTTGCTAGCAGCAAGGCATAAGATTTTTCAGGTCCTTCGGGGCTGCACCCCATAAGCTCAGCAAAAATCCGCCACCGCCGGAACCGGTCGGCTTAACCGCCAAGGCCCCCTTTTTTACCAGGGCTTCTGCTTGGCGCTCGGGCGCGCCTTCAAAAAGTCCCCAAGCGCTAAAACATTCTGCCGAAAGTCTAATCGCCTTAATTAATTGGGGGAGCCCTTCCTCGCGGTTTTGTTGCAGCGCCAGTTCGGCCATTGCCACCGCGTCCATCATCATCTGGTCAATGTCGGCTCCCAGGACAGGATTCTCCAACATCAATTCTTTTACTTTTGCGACACACTCTTTGGTAACTCCCCGTTGTCCCGTGTAGCTCAAAAACAGTTGGGGACTCCAGTTCATCTTCAAAACTTCGCGCTCACCCTGGCGAGAGAATTTGAGCGGTTGGCCGGTATGAGCTACCGCGATATCGACGCCCGAACTTTCGCCGTGAAATAAATTTTCTAGTTCCCGGGCAAAATTCTCGACTTGGTCCGGAGCTATTTTTTCTTGATGGGCAAACCACCGTGCCACAGCCACGCAAAATGCAGCACTGGCTCCCAGGCCAGCACCGACGGGAATCTCGCTCCCCAAAGTGATTTCGCCGGCGATCGTTTCACGCCGGGTGTTGGTCAAAGAACACGCTTTTTCGAGCACGCTCCAAAAAAGCAATTCAAAATCTGAACCCGTCGTCCCGGTCAAATGCAATTGCAAGTTGGCTGCGCCCGGCACAAAAGAAAAATGAAGTTTTGCCGAAGGCAGTGGAAAAACCAGGGCTCGACCTCCGCGCAAAACGGTGTGCTCCCCCACTAAAATCCACTTTCCCATGGTGTTTGTTTCGAAACTGCGATTCAATTTAGTCATTAGTTTAACATCGCCTTCTGGTCTTTGGAGAGCGTCGTTAGGACCGCGTATTTTCCTTTGAGCCCTACCGCAAAATCCTGAGCCGCGATGAGCTGATTTGCGCGCCAGAGCAGATGAACGTTGGGACCCGCATCCAGAGTGGCGACAGGGCCATCTTTTTCGGTGCGCCAGTGGCTCTGCACGGCTTCCAGAACGGAAAGTGTTCCGGGTTTTAGATAACCAAAAGCCGGATTTGATGTTTCAAAAAGTGCATGCATATCCCAGAACTCAGCCCAGGAAATTTGAAATGATTTTTCCCAATCTTGGGATTTAAAACTGGCGATCAAATCATTTAATCGCGTTTCGGCCCGCTCTTTTCTTCCGGAAAATAATGCACTGGTGGTGCACCGAAGATGGGCTTGGCTCGATGAAACCGTCTTTATGCTGGAATCGACTAAAACGACCTGGTGAATCAAATCCGAAGCGCCCAACTCTAAAGATTTTGCGCCCTCCATGGACCACAAACTCCAGGGACCAAAAAAAGAACGACAAGAAGATCCCGATCCCTGGCGAGACAAATCACTTTGGGTTACGGTCGACGGGAGCTTAAAATTCGGATCCAGTTTGGCAAACATCTGGCAAACACCCCTGGTCAAAGCGGCAAAACTTGAAGCGCTGCTCGCAATGCCCGCATCCGAGGGGAAAGAGTTTCTAGAACGTACAATAAAACATTCCGAACGGCTAAATTCGGTTTTCAGTCGATCGACATGACCCAAAAACTTTTTAATTCCTGGCTCGGTCAGATGCAGACTTTGCCCGAGTTCCATTGGTTCCCAAAGATTCGCTTCCAAATCTTCTCGCCACTCGATTTCAACCTCGGATCTCAAGCCTTCGAGTGTCCATGACAAGGAAGAGTTCAGCGGGTGATTTTTAGCCGCATTGGTTTTACCCATGTACTTAATTAAAGCGATATTGCTTGGAGCGGAAACTCGGACTTTCATTGAAACGGGTCCTTCTTTAGTCCTTTGGACAAAGACTTTTCGTCGGCAAAAAACTCGAGGCCAAGATTTTTTGCATTCCGGATGACCTCTGCGACCGCGGCTTCACGGCGATCGACAAC
>JAYUPS010000382.1:0-5706 GCA_043759945.1 Bdellovibrio sp. | reverse complement strand
GCTCACTTTCTATATGCGAAACACCGGTGTCGTAAAAGCTCATCAAAATCAAAAAATTTACTCACACTTGCTTGAACATATGGTTCGTTACTTGGCAGAACTGGGGTATGAGCGCATTTCGAGTTTTCATAAAACTACGAACCGTCGAATACTTATCACCAAGTTGAAAATGGGGTTTGATGTTGCCGGAATCGAGTTCACGGAAAACTGGGGACCGATGATCAAGATGCTAAAAATCCTGCCAAAAGATCGACGCGCTTCTTTCTATAATCAATTTGGTTTGTCAGAACATTTAGAGCTATAAGAATCCACCTTCGAAGGAGCTCCCATGAATTCGGTTGCCACTTTTATCATCTTTTTGCTTCCGCTTTCAGTTTTTGGAGTTAAAAATCTGGAATCCCCCGAAGAAAAAATCTGCAAGAAAGATCTTGTTCAATTCACCCGCGAAGAAGCGACACTAATGTTGGGAGAAGGCTTTCCTGCAGATTTATTGGAACAGATGGACCCCAATAAAGAATTGAAATGTGATGCGACGATCTCTCCAAACACATTTGTCATTGCTGATCGGACTTCAACATTTTGTCAGGCCACTGCCGATTTCGTCGGGGAATGCTTTTTTCCAAAAAAGGGCGGCGGCTTTCTTACCCGGACCCATAAAACGGAGGGTTCCGGTTGCTGCAAGGTTGAAGAATAGTACTAGCACTAAAAGTACAGAGACAAAGCCACGCCCGCTTTAGGTGCAGTTTTATCGGCAGGAATACCTTTGATCGTTTGCTTTATGGTTTCCAAAGAACCGAAGCCTTTGACCTCGTAGCGCTTCCAGAATTTATATCCCATATAAGCCGCAAGGGTTGTTGATCGAGAATTGATCTCAAACGCTCCGGTTGCCTGAATGCTTCGCTGAATGAGCGAGAACTGCCAGTTGAAAATCGAGTGAGGATAATAATAGAAATTTAGACGTTGAAGGGAAACACGCAGTGATTGGGGGGTCGCGGAGAATCGGCTCCCGTCGTTTCCGCCGGCCCCTGCAAAGCCTTCGATTTTCCACGATGGTTTCTGATAAGCCAGGCCAAAGCGCGAAACATTGAGAGCATTTTCGTAAAAATCATTCGGCGCCGAAGCCCCAATCTGAAGAGCATTTGTCAAATGCAGTTGGAAACTGTAATTTCCAAAATCAAAACCCATCTCCATAAAACTGGTGTCGTTGACACGCACGTCGGTCTCGGTGAAGTCTTCTTCTTTCCAACCATATTGCGTACCCACCAAAATTAAGCTGGGATCCAGCATCAATCCAAAATGAAAATAAGAAGCTTTAAATCCGTAATAAGCTTGCGTCTGTGGCTCCTCGTGCGATCCAAAAGGCATCGGCGCACTGCCGGTCACAAAAATATGCTGGTAATCAAAAATATCCGAGGAGTAACTGTCCGTCAGCACCGGCGTCAGATTGTTATTCCGGCTGGTGGAGCTGCCGTACCGGCTGCCGAACGAAGTCCAAAGGCCGAGCGAGGTCAGGTTCTTCTGCACTTCCGGAATCGCGTAAAAGCGCTGTTCGCGAGCGTACCGCTCCAGTCTTAAATACGAAGTCTTTAGATCATCGAGTTCGCGCTTAATCGCGATCGGTTGATTCAAGGTTTGCTGAGGGAAAATCATCTTTTCGGTTTTGGTGGCTCCTATAGAGCAACTGCGAAACGCAAACGGATGCTGAAATTCAAAATCCACAGCCCTGTTTTTTAACTCAAAACGAATTTTCTCGGTCTTTCGCTCAAAACGAATGGCGTAAATATTTCGGCGTTGAATGATCTGCTCTTGGCCCGAAGTCGTCAGGAATGAAATTTCCTCGGCCGTATAACCAAGGGGCCATCCGCGCACAAGTTCCACAGGT
Source organism: Bdellovibrio sp. (assembly GCA_043759945.1). Lineage (GTDB taxonomy): Bacteria > Bdellovibrionota > Bdellovibrionia > Bdellovibrionales > Bdellovibrionaceae > JAYUPS01. The sequence goes on along the minus strand of JAYUPS010000382.1, from coordinate 3,824 downwards.
TCGTTATTAATCAAAGTCGTGATAACAATTTGATCCACGTCCGCGAAATCAGCCTCACCTTGCGAAGGAAAATACTCCGCTGGATAATAGGCAAAATAAATAATTTCATAAGGCCGGATGAGCTTCATCTCGCCCTTGAGATTTAAAAGATATACGAAGCGCTCATCGACTTTTAAGATCACGCCGAGTTCCCTCTGACAGGCGGACGAATAAAGTGCGTGGATGTTCAGAGCCTGCGCGAGTCCCGGAAGAAGCGTCAAGAACATCGCCAACCCTAGATTTAGGAAGAATTTAGAAAATAAATTCAAAAACGCCTCCTAAAATAGTGGCTGACAATGGCTCTTCACGAACCTGGCCAGCGAAATTGAAATTCTGTTTCTGCGCGTAAGATTTCACGTTGGCTGTCAGGCTGACATAATCGCCAAATTGGTGACGCAAGTTCGCTACTAAAGTTGTATGGTCAAATTCGAATCTGTTATTTTGCGAAGAGAAGGTCGTTTCGCGGTAGGTGCCTTTGACCAGGATAAACTGAACGCCGCCGCTGAACTCGTCATTGAATCTGTAGGTGATGTCGCTATTGATATAGTCGTACTTCAGGTTGAAAGAGTTAATTACGCCGATCACACTTTGCGTAGAATCAATGCTCAGATCTCGGTCCGTTACGCCAGAATCTTTTCTTAGTTCTCCGCGAGAAAAAAGAATCATTGCTTGAAATTTTGGAACCGTAAACATCACCCGGAAAATAGGCTGCACTTTGGGTGAGAGAACTTCGCGAAAGTTACTGTCAGCGATCATTGCAAAATTGGGAAAATAAGTTCCAAAAGACCCCGACCATTGTGCGTAATCCAATCCCATCAGTGCCATATAGTTAAAACCGGGAGCGAAGTGAGAACGCTCTGCAGGGCTGGATGTATCGCGAACGAAGAGGTCCTTTACTCTTGTATAATAGGAAGATCCTGCCGGCAGCGCCGACAAGTTCCCGGCAAACGAGGCATGAAATAAATGCGATTTAAGGTCTGTCACCGCACCAAAGATATTTTCACTGGTCGGTGCATAGCGCATCGGAAAAATACCGACCTTGTATGAGCTTTGAAAGCGGTAAGGTCGCCCCCGGGCCCATTGAAAATAAAACCCCGTCAGTTTTAATTGTTCGTAGACGGAATCGCTCGAAAGAAAGCCCATGCGGGTCGTTCGCTCGTAAAGATAGGGGAGTGCATATAAAAACGTGCGTTCTTCAAAACTTTCCATGTTTTCAAAACCGGTAACAAAACCAGTCACAAACTCGCTGAGTTGAATCTTATCACTGATAATTCGGGTCGGACGAATCAAAGGCCCTGACCCCGGGGAAGGTGTTGAGCACTGGCCCAAGCTTTCCGTCATTTCCAAATTTATCGAGCTCGCTTTAGGATTTAAAGTTTCGCCGATAGATTTTGAGATTTTCCGCACGCGGGTCATGCGGTCAAAATTAAGAACAAAGGTCTTGCCGTTCACGTCGTAAAAAATTACCAGATCTTCCACAAAGCGCACGGGCCAGCCCGTAATGTAGGGCTGATCTTGCGAATCGATGGAAATCTCGCGCAAGCGATCCAGGTTTTTCCCATCAAGTTGAATCTGGCCAATGGGATTTTCAATCGTATTAAAAATTGTAAGGGATTTGATCTCGGTGCGATCCAAGCGCTGGGGGCGACCTTGAAGATCCATAAGATCAATGCCATCGCGATCCGCTTCAATGATCAAACCGGTGTGCGTTTTGCAATTGTTTAAAACAACAGCGTAAATCTCCGTTGCTTGAGCTTCAACAACGGAGAAGAGAATCAAAATAAAGAACAGAATTTTATGCGGCACGAGAGCGTGAAACTAGGCGATACCTGGGGTCAAACTCAAGTCTTTATTTTTTAGAAAAGATCTTATCTCTATCAAGTTCATAGCCAGTTTTTGCACTTCTATTGCGGGACTGGTGCGTGGCTGCGACCTTGAGCTGATTAATTTCAATTTTCTCGAGCGGCAGAATCACGCCAGTGTAGGCGTTTCTCAAACTTTCGGGTCGGACGAGATCGCATCTATAACGAACCTGATTTGACCAATCCGAGGAAGAACCTAAAAATTGAACCAGCTCTGCGAGGACCTTGGCTTGATTCGGGCTCTGCGCCGTGCTGCTTTCAACTTTAAATTCGTTTAAATCGGTGTGCAGGAAATAACGAGCCGTTGGAAACTCATCCGCTTGGCTTTTTTCAACGTAGCCGTAAGTATTCTTGCGCTGATCTATGGCCGGCAAATAGTACAGGTTTTTAATTTCACCCTCTTGGCGATAGACGCAATCAATTTCGAGATCAACCCGGGCCGGAGATTGAAGAGACTGATATTGCGACAGATTAATAAAACCAACGCGGGCGTTATCACTGTCGATACCCGGAGTCGAAATTTTTACTTCCACCAAGTCATTGACTGGGGGTCTAAAACTAATGATGGCTTCGGCCTTTAATTGCATTTGGTGGTGCAGAAACTTTTTCGTCCCCAAAATCGTCATCGAGATTTCTTCATTATTTTCAGAAACGTAGCGGCCCGAATATTCCGGCGAGAGCATTTTGGTCACATCCACGGCGCGAACTTGTTTGCCGTCGGTGCCCTCACCGCAAGCGGCCAGCAAACTGAAGACAGGAAAAATCATTAATTGAAGGATCAGTTTTTTCATCAGAGTTAAAGTAGCTGAAAGCTTGTAATCTGTCATGGGAGAGACTCTTGGCGAGAAGAAGCTTCTTGATTGATCAAAGTTTTGCCAACCGGTCTGGAAGCGAATCGTCGAACCTTAAACCCTCGTAAGGTTTAGCCTTCTCTCGTCTTTTCGACCACAGTCCAGAACTCATTTGCGACATTGACTTACATATAATTTACACTGTAACTTGTGTGTAAGTGAAGGAGGTCTCAAATGACAATCACCCAAAATACAAATACGCCCCTCCCCCCTTTGAGCGAAAAGGAAAAGGCCGTTCTTGAGATGATTGAAATTTCTCTGGCAGAACGCGGACTCTCGCCTTCGTATCAGGAAATCAAAGACCACTTTGGATTTGCTTCGTTCAATTCGGTTCAGAATTACCTGAAACAATTGACGAGCAAGGGTTACATCCAAATTCCTTCGCATCAAAAGCGAGCCATTCAAGTGTTGAGCCCCTCGCACTCGGTGCAATCGGCAATGAAGGCTCATCGGGTTAACGCCCCGTCTCCGCTTTCAAGTCAACGCAGTTTAGGTGCGGCCGGCAGAGGTTCGGCCGGCTCAGGTCCGGAGGCCATCCAATTACCCCTCCTCGGGAAAGTGGCCGCCGGCCTGCCGCTGGAATCTTACGATCATGATGAATTCGTTGATGTGCCTGTTTCCTTGGTCAGAAATCCGGGCAAAACTTTTGCGCTGAAAGTTTCTGGTTCTTCGATGATCGAAGACGGAATCCATGATGGCGATATTTTATTAATTCAAAAACAAACGACGGCTTCGAATGGCGAAATCGTTGTGGCCAGCATAGATAATGAGTCCACCGTGAAGCGATTTTTCATGCGGGAAGATACCGACAGCGTTTCTGGTAAAGTGGTTGAGCTAAAACCAGCCAACTCCACCATGAAATCCATGTGGTACCCACCCCAGCTGGTAAAAATCCAGGGGATCGTTGTTGGACTTGTTCGTAAGTTTTAAGTTTCCGTAGTTATTTCTATCGGTAGCTATTCCTATCGATAACTATTTGCTCAACAGAAAAAATTTAGAGCTGTTCCTGCTCTAAATGGTCAGGATTTGGTTTGGGTTGCATGGGTCGACTGCGAAAGCAGTGACCTGAATC
>JAYUPS010000381.1:0-5709 GCA_043759945.1 Bdellovibrio sp. | reverse complement strand
TCACGATTAAGAAAAGAATCATGGAAGGGTTGGGAGATATGTTCGATGGAAGTTTGGGTACGGCAAAATTAGATCAGGACAAGACCGTGGCCGAACGTTTCGAAGCTCTTTCAAAAGAGCCCAATAAAATTCAAAAAGAAATCGGAAAACTGCGCAACAAAATGAAAAAGGCTGCCGATCAACTGGATTTTGAAACGGCCGCTAAAACCAGAGACGACATCAAGCGCTTGCAAATTCTTGAACTGAATGCCCGCGGGACCGAATCATGACCTTCGAGGAGCTGCGCGAAAAGATCCGCGAGTTCCCACAAAGTTCGGGCGTCTACTTGATGAAGTCCTCCATCGATAAAATTATTTATATCGGCAAAGCCAAGAACATTCGAAGCCGCGTGCGCAGTTATTTCTCGGAAAGCCCGGACCACACACCCAAAACCAGACTCTTAGTCAAACAGATTTGCGAAGTCGAATACATCCTGACGAAGACCGAGGTCGAAGCTTTTTTGCTCGAAGCCAGTCTCATAAAAAAGCACCGGCCTAAATACAATATCCGTTTAAAAGACGATAAGTCTTATCCCTACATCAAAATTTCGTGGAGTGATGATTTTCCCCGACTGTACTTGGCCCGTAAAGTGAAACGCGACGGAGATTTGTATTTTGGACCCTACACCAGCGGCGGCGCCGTCCACGGAACGATTCGGTTTTTAAATCAAACGTTTTTAATTCGGGATTGCACGGATGCCGTTTTTAAAACTCGAAAGCGACCCTGCTTGACCCATCAGATCGGGCGGTGCACGGCCCCTTGCGTGCAGTTGGTCACCCAGGAAAGTTACAAAGAAGATGTTTCGGGCGCCATCGCGTTTTTAAAGGGCCGAGACAAGTCGGTTCTAAAACAGCTCACCCAAAGGATGAAAGAAAATTCGGCCGAGGAAAGGTTTGAGGTCGCCGGCAAACTGCGCGATTCAATTTCGGCGGTCAAATCGGTTTTAGAAAAGCAGTCCGTGATTAATGCCTCGAGCGAAAAAGACCAAGATGCGGTGGGATTTTTCGGGGACGATCGTGGAACTTTGATTGAAACTTTACACATTCGTCAGGGGCGGGTCATCGGGACGCGCGCCCACTTTTTCCCCTTGTTGGATTCAAAGGATTCTTTAGAGGATCCCCGCGAGTGGCTCGTTTCTTTTTTAAATCAATATTACGATGACAACATCATACCAGATGAAGTTTTACTGCCCGTGGATATCGGATCGGATCTGGTGAAATTATTTGGTGCAGTTTTAAAGGAGCGCAAAGGCAATGAGGTGACCGTGCGGTATGCGACGGACGAAAAGGGACGGTCTTTGGTTTTTATGGCCAACGAAAATGCGAAATCTCATTTTGATCGGCACGTTACCAAATCCGAAGAGAAACAGCGGGGCTTGGAAGAGATCCAGGAAAAGCTCGGACTTAAAAGTCTGCCACTTCGGATCGAATGCTATGATATTTCAACTTTTCAGGGAAAAGAGACGGTGGCCTCGCAAGTTGTTTTTGAAGAGGGCGTACCGTCCAAAGAAAACTATCGTCGCTACCGGATTCGCACCGTGGTGGGAACCGACGACTATGCCTCGATGAAAGAAGTTCTAGAGCGCCGATTTAAACACACCGAGTACGAGGATCCTCAATTGATCGTGGTGGACGGAGGCAAGGGCCAGTTGCAAGTCGCCGTGCGCCTGCTGCAAGAGATTGGTCGTCAAGATATTCCGGTGGTGGGCCTGGCAAAATCGCGATCCCAAGGAACTTTTCAAGATGCGGAAATCACCGCGACCGAAGAGCGTTTTTATTTGCCCGGCAGATCTAATCCTGTGGTCTTTCGACCCAGTACCGAAGCTTTCCAAATCTTGGTCGGGATCCGTGACGAAGCTCATCGCTTTGCAATCACCTACCATCGTAAGATCCGAGAATCGACCTCGCTGGAATCGGAACTTGATTTTGTCGTGGGACTTGGAGAGAAGCGAAAGCGGGATCTGCTTAAGAAGTTTCAGCACGTCGAGGCCCTGAGAGCCGCCTCGGTTGAAGAGATCATGGAAGTGAGGGGATTTAATCGGGTGCTGGCGGAGCGAATTCTTTTGCAGTTGAATGATCAGGATTCGGAACAGATCGAAATTACAAACCCAGGGGTTACATGATTTTAGAGTATTACAACAAAGTACTGGGGCTGAGATATTTGCCGCGACCCAGGGGGTATCGGATTCGGTTGCTGGTTGTGGATTTACCCTCGGTGCCCGAGGGTCTTGAGAACAATCCGCTTTATCCAAAAATGATCGCCGCACTGGGGTTGAAGCACGAGGAAGTGAGTCTGCTCGAGCTGCTTCCCAGCGAGGTCGAATCCCATCCGGTAATTTGGGAGCGCTGCCCCGTACTCTCTTTCTCTCCGGAGCTTTCGGAAGTTATTAAAATTACCAAGGCTATCAACTACCTGGTCACTGTCTGCGGGCCCAGGGATCTTGTGAAGAATCCGGCTTTAAAAAAGGAAACCTGGACTGGACTACAGGCCCTGATCCAGGAATTAGGTCGGTCCTCCAAATCACCTTGATCCCGACTTGCATCCTGTTTTGTAATACGGACTAGATGGTCTTGATCTTACAATTGCTAGGATGGCAAATGCGTCGATTCTTTATGAAGTCCTGGAATTTCTTGCTTCTTTCGGCCGCGCTCGTCGCACTCTTCGGAACTGAAAGTAAAGCGACTTCAATTCCCAGGCAAACTCAAAGTTCCGTTCGTGTGAGGGTGATTAAAGATGCCGAACTCGTAGAGCTAAGAGTCAAAAATCTTGTGATCTTCGACCGGACCGGAACGCGGTTGACTTTGTCGAAATCAAATCAGTGGGCCAACGTGACCCTAACTAAAACGGTGGAAGATGGTCAACCGCGACTGAAAGTAACCAGTCCCGCACTGAAAACAGCTTTTAATGATTCCGACATGGGCTTTCCCGCAGATTTTTACGGATCAGCCATTACGGTGGATGGAAAAAATCTTCCCAGTCCGGTTCGCATTTCCTTGCTGCAAGGACAAATGAGCGGGATTAGCACTCTCAGGCTTAGTGATTATCTTCTGGGAGTTCTGCACCGGGAAATGTCGGGTAAATGGCCGAAAGAGGCAATGAAGGCGCAAGCCGTCGCGACGCGCAGTTACTCGTTAGCTCAAATGGAAGCACGAAGCACCGACGTGTTTGATCTTGAAGGTTCTGTTTTGGATCAAGAGTTTGAATGGGTGACTCCGACCCAAAGATTAAGACCTGAAATTATTAATTGGCAGCGAGCTTTGGATGAAACGAAAGACATGATCTTGGTGGGCTCCGAGGGCGAAACATTAAAAGCCTATTACCACGCGGACTGCGGGGGCGAAACGACGGTTCCAGATCTGGTGTGGGGGCCGAAGGGCGAATTCCAAAGCGTGAAGGATCCGTCGTGCGAGAAACGCAGATCCAATCACTGGCATTTGAATATTCCCAAATCTGTAATTCAAAGAAAAATCGCCAGCGAGGATTTCGAGGGCTCGCGGCTCAAGTTTGATTGGGTGAAATCGACTTTTGATAAACGGGTGACGTGGGTGGAGTGGACGGCAGGATTTACGGGCACTGCCACGGATGCCTGGCAATTGATTTCGGGACAAAATTTCCGAAGGCTTTTGGGATTTGATCAACTCAAGAGCACGCGATTTAAAGCCATTGATAAGGGCGAACACATGTATTTCGAGGGCCAAGGTTTTGGCCATGGCGTCGGTCTTTGCCAATGGGGATCGAAGGATTGGGCCGACAAAGGTTGGAATGTTTGGAAGATATTGAACCACTATTACCCCAAAGCAAAAATCGCTTTTCGGCGAGACTCGGTTCTGGCCGAGCTAAAGCCCGCGGCGTCCAATGGCGTGGCGCCAATCAAGGTGGACGAGAAGTCGCTGGGTAAGATTGTTCCGGAGCTGGATTAAGGGAACTGTTACCTAGCGGTTCGAGTACCTTTTCGCGCCACCATCACCTAAAACTTCGACAATCCCCGTAGCTCAATAGCCCCCCAAATTCAGCTCCAGCCCAAACCCTTGGGTCCCAATTCTGCATCCTTGATTGCGGTTAACGGATTCTTGATCTTTAGGAAAGGTTTGTCAGATGAACTCATTGGTTTTCCCGGCAGCAGGTCTTTTATTTTTATTCGGTTTTTCCTCGACCGTTTTAGCGGTGATCGACCCCACCATCGGAGCAGTGGATGCTGCAAAAATGGAATCGGTCTTGCAAAATTCCGAAATCAAGTCTCTGGATGATTTAATTCGATTTCTTCCGGCCAACTTAAAAATGAATTTTGTTTTAAAGCACGGCGACAACCTTTTAGAGGGTGGTCCACGCGGACATCGCGCCGAAGTTTTTGATCCGAAAAAACCGCCCAGCCAAAGTGCCAACGCGACTGCTCCGCGCACGATTCTTTTTGACGAACAAACTGGCTACACGATCTCTTACAACGGGGGCGTTGACGACGAGAAATTGAATCGCTTCAATGCAATCGAAGCCAAAGACGCTCAAACAAAATTTGGAATTGCCAAAGCGCAAACGAGCCCGCACCGCTTGGATATTTTGCGATTTGATTTTGAACAAAAAAAATTCGTGCTTGAGAAAGTAGATTTCACCAACAATGATAGAAAACCCGTGGCAGATACGTCGTGCATGAAATGCCACGGCCCGAGTGAGCGCCCGATCTTTTCGATGTATCCTGATTGGCCACAGTTTTATGGCTCCGACAATGATGAGCTCATGGGTAGTGTAGCAGAACCTAAGCCTAAAAAAGACATCCAGGTCGGAGAACTTCAAAACTTGAAGCGTTTTCGTCAGAACATGTCGAAGTATCCCGACGAACACAAGCGTTACACACCGCTCTACCAACAAGATCTTGTGAATCACTATTTGGAGCGCAAAGTGAAGCCGGATTTGAATCTTTCGAGATGGGTAAGTTATCCCTTCCGCCCCGACAATTCACCTTCTGGCGATGTGGTTTCTCGAGCATTTTCATTTCGTCCGGGATTGCGCTTGGGCATAGTACTTAACCGTTTGACTGCGCACCAGGTAACCCGCCAAGTAGTAGATCATGAAAATTTCGCGAAGTACGGAAAGTACTTTTTGTTTAATCTATTGCAATGTTCTTGGTCGGGCGCCAATGGTAACGCCCTAGCGCGTTGGACGAGTGACGTAGGCCAGACTTTAAAATCCGTCAAAGCTGAACATCAAAACGACACTGAGTATTTCGATTTAAAAGAGATCAATGAGTCAGCCACATTGATCGCGCCCAAGAGAATTTTACACTACCGTCAAATTTGGGCTTTATTTGAATTGATGATTCGCGATGTTGATATTCGCTACTCGTACGGTCATGATGGTTACAATTTTGAAAAAAACGGCGTCAACAACACTCCCGGAAAGTTTAATAAAAGCCAAGAGAAGATCATGGAAGTCGGCTACATCGGAGACTATTTCAACTCTTACTTTGACGGCAGTGCGACGATCGATGAATTGGTCGCGGCCCTGGTGTTTGAACATTACCGTTTGAAGGGCGAGCTCAAAGCTAAGGTCACGCTCGAGGGTTTAGAGCTTAAATATCGAAGTCTAGTAAAACGTTATGCTTATGATGGCCCTTTCTTTACCCAAATGGACAAGCTTGGAAAGTGGATTCCGATTCCAATTCCTGATGGTGAGAAG
>JAYUPS010000380.1:0-2340 GCA_043759945.1 Bdellovibrio sp. | reverse complement strand
ATCTTTTCATTCGTGGGCCAAAGCACACGCTTAGGAAAAGGTCATTTTTTGAAAAGGCCGAACGCTATGTCGAGCTGACGAAGGAAGAATACAATTCTCACCGTCAGAAGTTTGAAAGAACGCTGAACCTCATTGAAAGTACCCTTGGAAGTAGTGGCGTTAAGCCAACACTGCTCGAAAACGAAGAGTGGTTCGGACTCATCTTCAGCTATTTGAATTATTCAAGAGCTGAAGGTGTGGGAGTTCCTAAACTCAGAGACGATAATTTCGATCACACCCTATCGGATCAGGTGGTGTTGTCCGATTTGATCGTTGACCAAGATTCAGTTCGGTCTGGTGGCTTAAAGTTTCGTGTTGTGACTTTAGCTCTTTTGCCGGAAGGAAATACTCATTCGGCAATGATTGAGGAGTTCACAAAACTCCCGTTTCATTTTTGGATTTGTCAGAATTTGAAAATTCTAGAGCAGAAAAAAGAGCTTGGGAAACTCGAACTAAGTCGGCGTGTGGCTCACTCGATGGCATCAGGCAGCAAAAACGTCTCGGACATCGAAAGTGAATCACGGCTTGAACAGATCGAGTCACTGATTCGAGAACTGCACGAGGGCTCAGAAAAAATCGTATTGATGGATTTCAATGTCATCATTTGGGGTGAAACACCGGAGGAACTTGAAACCAAGACCGATGAAATTTTGCGAGCGTTTCGCGGCTTAAATCAAGCCGAAGGCTTGCATGAGACCTACGCAGGACTTGACGCGTTCGTGTCGGCGACTCCGGCCCTCTGCAAAGGTTTTCGTTTGAAAAAAATGAAAACCTCCAATGCGGCTCACCTACTTCCCCTATATTCTTGTTGGCTTGGGAACTCGCGGCCCGTCTGCGTTTTGCCAAATCGTGAGAACTCGTTGTTTTCCCTGGACCCATTTGCGCAAGAGCTTCCGAATTGGAATGGTCTTGTGTTTGGTGGATCAGGCGCGGGTAAGTCATTTACCGTGAGCCAGTTGATGCTTCAGTTCTACGGACAATCACCGCGTCCAAAAATTATTTGGATTGATAACGGCGCTTCGTCTCAGCGATTGCTTGAAGTTTTGGACGGCGAATTTATTGACCTCACGCTTGAGTCTGGAATTTCGATCAACCTTTTTGATCTCGAAGAGGGTGAGGAACTTCCGACACCGGCCAGAATCAAATTGATGCTCGCGGTTCTAGAATTGATTTTTAAGGACGAGGAAAAAAAAGGACTTCCAAAACGGGAAAAAGCTCTTTTGGAAGAAGCGATTTTTACGGTTTACAAAACCGTTAGGGATCGTGTGCCGATTTTATCTGATTTAAAATCAGTTCTGCACAACCACTCTGAACCTGAAATGAAAAAGTATGCGCAGATTCTTTTTTCTTGGACTGGTGAATCCGCCTACGGGTGTCTGTTAGACCGACCAAGCAATGTGAAATTGAGTTCGGACCTTATCACAATTGAAATCAAGGGTCTTGATAATCATCGAGAGCTTAAAGACATTTTTCTTCTGCTTTTTACGAGCTTCATCAAGACCGAAGCGGCGCGAGATTTGGAAACTCCGTACCTCTTGATTATTGATGAGGCTCAGCGGCTTTTTCAGACACCCAGTGGAAAGGATTTCGCTATCGAATGTTTTCGGACATTTCGCAAATATAACGCAGGCATTTATTGTATTTCGCAAAACTACCGAGACTTCTTGTCGGACAAGGATCTGGCCGAGAGCTTGATGCCCAACACTACGAACGTCTTTATTTTGCGCCAGCGAAAAATTGACTGGGATGATTTCAAATCGTCTTTTGATTTTAACGACGCACAAGTTGAAGCGATTAAAAGTTTGGAAATTGTAAAGGGAAAATATTCCGAGTTTTTTCTGATGCAGGATGAAAATCAGGCGATCTTACGATTGGTGCCCGAGCCTTTGAGTTATTGGATCTGTACGAGTGATGGAAATGAAAAATCCCAAATTGTAGAAATGGAGAGAAAATATCCGAATGAATCTAAGATTCAAATTTTGCAGCGTCTCGCCTTTGGCGGGGACGGCAATGATGCCGCGTAAGTCAGTCAGAAAAATTGTACTGATTTACGTTCTTGCTTTTGCGCTTGCAACCTTCAGCGTTGGAAATAGGGCAGCTGCCTTTACCGATGGCTCTGGCTGGACTCAGGTGGCTTATCTCATCAAAATTCTTGAAGAGAACATCAAGCAGTATTACCAGCTCAAGATGTTGATTGATACCGCTAAAGACCAAAGGGATTACATGCGCTTTATCAACGCCGGTATCGACAACTCGATGGGACTACTTGAATCGTTGCCAGTCAAGGATGAGAAAATCTTG
>JAYUPS010000379.1:0-5748 GCA_043759945.1 Bdellovibrio sp. | reverse complement strand
CCGTCTTTAATGATCGGTATCACAGCTGCCAAAGTCTCGACGTTGTTCACGATAGTTGGCTTGCGCAAATAACCCTGAACCGCGGGAAAGGGTGGTTTCAATTTCGGCTGGCCTTTTAGTCCTTCGAGGGAAGAAATCATTCCTGTTTCTTCGCCGCAGATGTAAGCGCCAGCACCGACATAAATATCCATGTCGTGGTCAAAGCCGGATCCTAAAATATTCTTGCCGAGCAGTTTGGCATCGTAGGCTTCTTTCAAAGCTTTTTCTAAAACTGAAATCGGGTAAAAGTACTCTCCGCGAATGTAGATGTAGGATTTTAAAGAGCCAATCGCGTACGAGGATATGATCATGCTTTCAATTAATTGATGCGGACCGCGCTCCATCATCAAACGATCTTTAAAGGTTCCTGGCTCCCCTTCGTCAGCGTTGCACAGCAAATAACGGGGCTCATTGTTCTTAGGCAAGAAGCTCCATTTCGTGCCGGTCGGAAAACCAGCTCCGCCACGGCCACGCAGCCCTGAAGCTTTCACCTCATCAATAATTGCCTGCGGCTGCATTTTAAGCGCTTTTCCAAGCACTTCATAGCCGCCGCGCTTTTTGTAGCCGGCAAGTGTTTGAAAATCGTCGTGGTGATAATGTTCGGAGAGTAATTTCGTTTCGGTGGTAATCATGGCAAGCCTCGCAAAATGTTCATGGCCGACTCGGGCGTCAAGTTCTCGTAATATTTGGTACCGATCAACATCATCGGCGCGGTTCCGCAAGATCCCAGACACTCGGCCCGCGAGACAGTGAATTTTCCGTCTTTCGTCATTTCATCCATGCCGACTTTAAGTTCCCGGCAAATGTGCTTGGTTAAATCGGCAGCGCCGTTCACATGGCAAGACAGAGTCCCGCAAATTTGAATGTGGTGACGTCCGATGGGTTGCTGATTGAACATGGTGTAGAATTTAAAAACTTCGTTGATTTTACTTTCAGGAATCGCCATCAACGTGGACAGATGCCGAATCACATCGGCACTAATCCAACCTTTGTTTTCCTGTTGCGCCACATAGAGCGCCGGAATAATTGCCGAATCGATCACTTCATAGCGCTTCAATTCGGATTTCACTTTGGTCTGTCCCTCGGCGGAAAGCTCGAAGGGCTTTCGGACTGTTTCAAAACCTGTTTCTGGCTTCATCTGTCTAATTCTCCTGCGATAACATTCATCGATGCGACGGTGGCGATGGCATCAGCAAGCATGCCGCCCCGGACCACCGACGGAAAAGACTGATATATAGCAAAGCTCGGTGGTCGCACTTTCAATCGGTACGGATTCGCGCTGCCGTCACTGACGAGATAAAATCCCAGTTCGCCGTTGGCGGCCTCGGTGGCGTCGTAAACTTCACCGACCGGAGGACGCAGTCCCTTGATCACCAACATAAAGTGATTCATTAGGCCTTCGATGTTTCCGTAAACATCTTTTTTCTCTGGCAGAACGATTCCTTTGTCGCGAATCGTGAAATCACCGCTGGGTACATTCTTGCAAACTTGTTCGATAATTCGAATCGACTGATACATCTCTTCGATGCGAACCAAGTAGCGATCGTAAATGTCACCGTTCGCCCCGACGGGTACGTCGAAATCTAATTGGTCGTATCCATAATACGGCGTCAGTTTTCTGAGATCCATTCCCACACCGCTCGCGCGGAGCAGAGGACCCGTGTAACCCCAGTCCATCGCGTTTTGCGCGCTGACCGGCATCACACCCCGGGTTCTTTGGATGAAAATCTTGTTATCAATCATCAACGAAGAAATCTCATCGACCCCGGCCCGCATTTCTTTACAGAACGCAAGAACCTCGTTGTACCAGCCGTCGGGGGCGTCTTGAGCCATTCCCCCGACGCGAGTCATCGAAACGGTCAGCCGAGCACCGCAAAGTTTTTCAAACAAGGTGTAAACTTTTTCGCGGTAGGTGAATAAATGGAAAAAAGCCGTGAGCGCACCCAAATCCACGCCGCCCGTTCCGACGGAAATAATGTGATCGATAATCCGAGAGAGCTCACACAAAATTACCCGCATCGCTTGGGCTTTCGGAGGAATTGTCACGCCCAAAAGACGCTCGACCGTTTTGCAGTAACCCACGTTGTTCATTGGTGCCGAGCAGTAGTTCAGCCGATCCGTGTAAGGAATCACTTGATTGTAAGGATGAGTTTCCGCCATTTTTTCAAAACAGCGGTGCAGATATCCGATTTCGCAAGCCGCGCGAACGATGGTTTCTCCATCCATTTCGGCCATCACCCGCAGGGTTCCGTGCATCGCCGGATGCGAGGGTCCGATATTCAAAGGAATAAATTTGTCGTTTAAGACATCTCCACGCTCACTGCCGACGTTGTCGAAGTGAATCGGAATCGTCGTGGTGCAATGCTGCTGGCGATCGGCTTCGTAGTCTTTGCGCAAGGGATGACCAACAAACTCATGGTGGGTCAAAAGGCGACGTAAATTAGGATGGCCGGTAAACACAATACCGAACATGTCAAAAGCTTCGCGCTCAAACCAATCGGCTCCCTGCCAGACCGGAAGCGCACTGTCGATGGGCTCGTTCTCGGCCAAGGGAACTTTGATTCGCAGACGACGCGCGGTTTTTGAATTAAACAAATGGTAAACGACCTCGAACCGCTTGGGACGATTGGGGTAATCCACGCCGCAAATATCCATCAAGAAATCGAAATGTCCATTGGATTTCAGATGCCGGAGCACGGGAACCAGGGCCTCTTTGGGCAAAGTTAAACTGTCATCACCGACTGCATTTTGAAACTGAATTCCCGACAGGCTCAGTCTTTCAACCAACTCATTTTTTAAAGCTTCCAGGCTACTCATGGGTTAACCTGTCTTTCGTTATTACCCAAAACGCCGCCCAAATCTCCACCCAAATCATAACTCGGCGGTTTCCAAGTGTCGCGCCACGGACGAGGTCGCCCTTCGCTGATCATTCGTTGAAGGGACATGACGCCGTCTAAAACGGCTTCCGGAGTTGGCGGACAACCGGGAACATAAACATCGACGGGAATAACTTTGTCGCAACCCTGGAGCACGTGATAAGCGCGGTAAAATCCACCGCTGCTCGCGCAAGCGCCCATCGACAAAACATATTTTGGTTCAAGCATCTGTCGGTAAATGCGCACCAAGATCGGCGCCATTTTTTCGGTAATGGTTCCGGCGACCAAAAGCAAATCGCTTTGGCGAGGCGAGAATCGAACGACCTCGGCCCCAAAGCGGGCCAGATCATATCGAGGACCCATGACACTCATCAACTCGATCCCACAACAAGCTGTTCCGTAGGGCAGTGGCCAAAGCGCATTTTTTCTTCCCCAAGCGATCAGCGCATCTAAACGCGTGGTCATCGCAAAGTTTCGGGACATGTCGGTCGAAGTTTGACTGCCAGTGATGGGACCACCAGCATTTTTAAGAATGTCTGACATAGCTACCGCCTCAATTGGTTTTCAACTCTCTATTTTTGTCAGACTTAATTGTATTTGCCAACGATTCTTCAATCGACTTAGCATTTGTTCGAGAGAAAGGTGGAATCCCACTATGACAAAGCGAATGTTGTTTTTAGGAAGCATTATTGTGTCGCTGATTTTTGGCACGAACGTCTTGGCGACAAACGAAAAGCCGACAGAGGTGTCCTCGGAGCTGCTGGTAAAGGTGAAATCTCCCTCTCTATTTGCTCAGCAAATAAGCGGAATTGAGATTATTTCTCAGGACCAGAATCAGGACTCGAAAACGGGTTGGATTCTTATATCAACTCCTTCGACGCGCCAGACTGCCGAGCTGATAACCGCTCTCAAACAGGATTCCCTGCTCGGCGAACGGATTTTATTTGTGCAACCTAATTATAAAATCTCGTTGCCAAAGATTCCGGACCTGCAAAATTCAAAAAATCGCAAAGATCTGAAAACTCTAAAGTCCCAGCTCTCGGCGCTAAAAGTCCCACCTGACAATCCAGCCATTCCGGCCGCACCAGGAATCGGAGCTGGTTTAGATCCACTGATAGCTTCGCAGTGGGGAATGCGCGATATCGGCGGCCCTTCGGTCTGGACTCGGCAACAGGGTTCTCAAGAAATGATTGTGGCCGTGATCGACACGGGCGTTGATTACACTCATGAAGATTTGCTTCCGAATCTTTGGAGGAATACCAAAGAAATCGCGGGCAACAATATCGATGACGATAAAAACGGCTACGTGGACGACTTGATCGGATGGGATTTTGTTTCCAACGACAACAAGCCCTTTGATTTAGCCGTCGAACCATTGCAACTGCTGGCGGGCGGGGGAAATCCCGGCCATGGCACCCATTGCGCGGGAAACATCGCGGCCCGCGGAAGCAATGGGCTTGGGATTTCGGGCGTGGCCCCCAACGTTAAAATCATGTCTCTGCGATTTATCTCCGACAAAGGCCAAGGCACCACAGCCGATGCGATCAAAGCGATTCGCTACGCGGTCGACAATGGAGCGCGCATCACCTCCAACTCTTGGGGCTCCGAGGGTGAAGATCCCAACGACTCTGCTGGCAACTTGGCTTTGCGTGAAGCCGTTCAATACGCCCAAGATAGAAATTCACTTTTTGTTGCGGCGGCCGGAAACGGCCACTCCGGCAAGGGTTACGACAACGACACAGACAAAATGCCAGCCTACCCGTCCTCGTACCCTTACGACATCATCTTGAGCGTGGCCGCCATTGGAGTGAACAACAATCTGGGTGGATTTTCGAATTGGGGAAAAGTGAGCGTGGACATCGCGGCCCCCGGAGTGAACGTTTTTTCCACGACCGTCGGAGGATTCTATTCGGACAAAGTGATCGATCTTCCGGCGCTCTCTGTCGACTGGGATGGAACTTCCATGGCGACCCCGCACGTCGCGGGAGCGGCGGCACTTTATTGGTCGGCGCACCCAGAAATGACGGCGCTGCAGGTAAAGGCCGCTATTTTAAAATCTGCCGAACCCGTACCGGCTTACCAAAACAAATTGGTTTCCGGCGGAAAACTGTCTCTGACGAATTTATTTAGGTAATGGGCGGCCGGCGAAGGCGCTTCGGAGCTGTCAATCTTTCTGACAGCTGCAATGCCGAATTTGGAGAGGGCTGGGATTAGCTTCTCAGCCCCTTCCTAGAACCCATTTAAAGCTAGGCAGATACCCGTGAAATGGGATTTGAATTGCACTGTAGGCTTGTAGCCCTCTTGAGCTAGGAGTTTCTAAGTGCGCTCTCTTTTTTTTAGTCATTTTCTTCGGTGGTTGACTGTAGCGGCGCTGGTTTTAATCGGCTCGGTGGGCGCGGCAAAAACGCTCCCTCTCAAAAATAGATCTTCGCAATCCTTGGCTCCGATCGAAACTCAATCAAAGGTTCAACGACCAAAATTAATTGAACGTCCTTTTGGCCTCAATGGCGAAGTTTTCGGCCGTGGTGGTTTGTATTCTTTAAATGCTGAGTATTCTCCAAACAAAGATCTTACGGCAGGAATCGGCTTTTCGTACCAATCGGTGAAATACGCAATGGCTGTTCTCGAGGTCACTTCGATTCCAGTCTATGCCAACTGGTATCCAATTTCGATCTGGGGTGAACATCGGCCCTTTATATCTACGGGAGTTACTGTTCTGATGACAAAAGCTCGTACCGACGATTTTCAAGTCCAAGCCTCGGCTGGTTCCGAAGAGTTGAATGTGATGATCAAAGGAATGGATCTAGCGAGCACGACTCTCCCGGTTCCGAAC
>JAYUPS010000378.1:0-2343 GCA_043759945.1 Bdellovibrio sp. | reverse complement strand
GCGCTTTCAGTACCCGACTAATTTCAGTCAGTTCTTTGGCTTGTTTGTCCATGCGGGCATTGTAACTTTGAAGTTTATCACTCATTTTGCTCACTGATTCGGCCAAACTTAAATCCACACTGGCCGCCCCAAATTTTGTGAGCTCGGGTCGGGCGTACAAACTAAAAGCCAATTCATCCATGAAGGCCCTTACAACTAAAATATCGGATTCATTCACCTGCATGACTTTGGAATCAGACATCGCCAAATAGGGTGCTTTGAGCTTTTTTTCGACCTCTTCTTTTTGGAATTTATTTTCTGACAGTCTATTCAAGCGCAAAAACTCGGAAACATAGACCTGATAATATTTTTCGATGTAGTTGCCGATTAACTTCCGGCGACTCGCGGGGGTTGCCTCCAAATCACTAGGAATCAGAACCTGCGGCGCCGGAAAAATCAAACTTTTTGCCGAACAGGGGCCTGGCAGAGCATTTAGGACTATAAAAATACTCAGGACCAAAAAAAAAGATCTGTTAGCAAGGTTCATTCCGTAAATGCTACCGAACTTCGATACAATTTAGAACTGGAATTTGAACGAAACTCTGCCAAAGTTAAATCGTGCTGAAAGTTTGTTTTCTTTTATTCCTGGTCTTGGTGGCCCTGCTCGGTCTCGAGGGATTGACCCGAGTTCTGTTTTATTGGAATTCGTCGCCCAAACTTGCGGCTAGTGATCGGTTTGTGGATCCCGGCATTCCCGGGGTTAACTACCTGTTAAAGCCCCATCAGCTCTACCATGGAAATTTCTGGACCTTGCAAACAAATTCCCTGGGACTGCGAGAGGAACTTGAGCCCAAGGTCCAGGGTCCAATTCCCTGCCGAAAAATCTTGGTCGTGGGATCTTCCTATTCGATGGGCTACGGGGTCCCGGTGGAAAAATCGATTCCAAAACTTCTGCAGTCGACCCTGAATAACAACACGAAGACTTGCACCCAGTTCATTAACGCAAGCCTAGAGGGTCTAACTCTGGTTGGAAAGTACGGATTGCTTCAATACCTGCTCCCCCTTTACCAACCGGACCAAGTTGTTTTAGAAATAAACAGCTATGATTTAGATGATCCGCGCCGGGTCGTGAACGAGGCTATTGAATTTGATTCTTTGGCTGGCGCAAATCATGAATGGCTAAAAATAAAATGGAATTTAAGTCGCCGGTATCTGGATCTGCAAAATGCCAATTTCTCGTTTTCGGGCTATGACCCCGAATCCAATTCCTCGGAACCCGGGTGGGCTGAGTCTTTATTTTCCTCAGTTTTTTCCAACTTTTCGCTGTTTCAGTTCGGGCGGAACCTGTTCTTAGCCCTAGATGACAAGTACTCTCTGACCTCCAAAAAATCGAGCTGTCAAACCAGAGACTGCATCGAAATTATTCCCAAGCACGAATCTAGTTCTGGTCGCAGGGTCAATCTTCCGCCGTTTTCAGCCCTTTACTATTCGCCAAAATATAAAAAGCGCGCGGCAAATTATATTTCGATGATCGAAGAACTTTGCCAACGGGAAAACTTGCCCCTTCAGATTTGGAATTTGGATTTGGACCTGGATCAAATCTGGACGCCGAAAACCAAAAATACTCTGGTGCTGAATTGGGAAGATTTGCTGCAAGAACCATTTGAAAGTTTTCGAGTCCGTTACGGTTTGCCCCAGGATATTCATTTGACCCCGGCGGGAAACAAAATTTTGGCCGACCGCCTGCGACCTTATTTTGAAGAGTCCAAAGATCCTCCGCCCCCCCCACCCTTAAGATCTCCGGAAGCCCTGGACTACTGGCGCACGGAAGAAATTCGGCGTCGTGGTTTGGCTCGTCGGTTTTCGAGCTCAATTGATCTACTTTATCGGAAAGCCACCCATCAAATCATAGGCGGAGTTCCCGTGGATTTGTTTTTTTCCCCGACTCACCAGAGTTTTCATTTTTTATTGAAAGCCGCTGCTTGCAAATCTATTCGCCTGTGGGGAAACAACCAAGCAGTGCAAGCCGTGGGGATGGGAGTGCAAATAGAACACGGTGAAAAAATCGAATCTCACCGGGTTCAAGCAACCCCCCAGAAATGGGAGGCCCGTTTGCCCTGCAATTTAAATTTAAAAGGATCTTCCGACTGGATTGACCTGGATATTTACTGCACCCGGGAAGAATGCCGGCACGTTCAATTGTGGGGTTTAGAAATTCAGTAGAACACGACCAGGTCGCCGGGATGGTCTTCGGAAATAACGACTTGGGAATCAAAAAAGATCGGCGAGGAGCTGAAACGCTCCCGGGTTAAAATTTCTGCTTTCGTGTGGCCGGTTGAATCAAAAAAACACAATTTTTTCAGG
>JAYUPS010000377.1:0-2344 GCA_043759945.1 Bdellovibrio sp. | reverse complement strand
GATTCAGGTGGCCCGGCTTGCCAAGCTTCCCCAAAAAGTTACGCAGCGAGCCCAGGATATCTTGCAGGGTTTGGAACGCGGTCCGGTCCAAGTCAAGCAACTGAATCTTTGGGAAGCGCCGGCAGATTCCGTCGTCACAGAAATTTCCAGCGAAATGAGAGAAATCGATCTCAATCAGATGACACCGATGCGAGCCTTGGTCAAAATAGAGGAATGGAAAAAAGCGCTGGCGCTGCAAAGGACGAATATCTAAGCCCTCCGGAAAATCTTCCGGATGGTCATTTTTTGACTTACCAGTTTGATAAGACCAAGCACGCTTGTAAAAAACTGGCCGACAAAATTCTCTCCGAGTTTTCACAAGATCCCGACTTTCTAAAAGCTCATCCCGTTATACTTGGTTCGTTAGCGCGCGGGGAATTGTGTCCAAAATCTGATCTGGATTTTGGTTTTTACGGCGACGAAGAGACTGTAAAAAAATTTGTCGCTCGAATTCAAAGTTCCGGTCACAAGCTTCGAGCTCGGATTTTATCCTCACCGGACATTAGGACTTGGCCTGTCTTAGAGCAACTTTCGCTCATCGAAGGTCAGGCGTTGACCGATTTCGGACGCCGGAAGCTTAAAACAGAAGTCAACTTGAGGGCCAAAGAACTTCGCCAAGTTGTTCGGGCAATGAGCCTGGATCGCCAGAGCCGGATGAAGACATTTTCGATCGAGAATGTTTTAGAACCCCATCTAAAGACGGGAGCCGGGGGACTGCGCGATGTTTTGCATTTCGATCAGATTCGTCAGCTCAGACCCGACATTCAGGTCGAAGCTCACGTCGATGAAGTGATGCAGTTCGGACGGTGGTTCTTATTGACGATCCGTTACAAGCTGCACGAGCTCGGCGGCCAAGACTATTTGCAGGCGGATTTACAGATTGAGCTCGCAAAATGGTTTGGTTTTGACGACTTTCGCTCGCTCATGAAACAGGTTCAGCTCACTTTGTCCCGTTTGCTTTTTTATTCGGAGTGGATTCAGCAGTGGGCCCTGACGTCGAAAAAAAAGCGGGAAAAAATTCAAAGCACCCGGTTCATAAATCCCCAGCAGATCCGAAAGTACCTTGAAAAAGACGCGGATATCTTAGCGATCTATCAAGTGCGCAAGTCGATGGATGCGGTCATTACCGAAAAATTTTTAAAATCCAATCCGGCTTTTGTCGAACGCTGGATGTCGTCGGTTTTTTCCCACGAAAGTTCTGAGAAAGTTTTAAGAGCTTTTTTCCGAAGCCGTTTGGCCGATTTGCTGGATCCGCGGCTGCGACGAATCGTGGGCTACAATCAGCACGACCAGTATCATGCCTATACGGCCGACGGGCACATTTTAAATCTGCTTTTGGAATTTAAATTTGTGATTCAAAAACCGGCCCGCGCCGGGGGGTTTAAAAAGATCATCGGAGAGTTAAATAAGAAAGATTTATCTATCTTGGCTTGGACCTGTTATTACCACGATCTGGGCAAGGGCCAAGCGGGAGCCCACGAAGACATCGGTAGCCAGTACGTTGGCAAAGATGCTCGTCGATTTAAAAGATCACCAATCTGGTCGCTCGAGGTCGATTGGCTTGTCCGCAATCACCTGGAGTTCTCGAAAGCCGCTTTTCGCGGGGACCCCAATGACGACCGGATGCACGCCAGGCTCCATGGGCTGGAACTCTCACCCGAACGAGTTCGCCGGCTTATGGTTTTTACGTTCTTAGATATCCGGGCCACGCACCCCAAGGCTTGGACGCCGTGGAAAGAGCGACTTTTGCTCGATCTGTATAAAAAACTTATGGATCCCGAACAACGGCTCGAAACCGAACGAAGGGCAAAACTAAATAAAGAGTTCCCTCAGGTCGAATGGACGCCCGGCTTTTTAAATGCGGTGCCCTTTGGAAGCTTGCGGAAAGATCTGCGTAAAATCACGGGAAATAGAGCGGTTCCCGTTTTTGATTTTTATCCCAGCACGGGGCTCTCAAAAAAAAGGTTCGTTTGGGTTCGGTATTACAATGCTGAGAACCAAAAGGGAATTTTGCTTAAAGCTCTTCAGGCTTTGTTTTCGATGGGGTGCTCGGTTCAACAGGCCTTCGTCTTTTCGATGAAGCTTGGGGTTTACGATTGGTTTTTGGTGGAGAGCCCGCTGCCGATAGAGTCTTTGCGAAAGCGCGCTCTGCATTTGAGTGCGGATCCGGGAAAATCTAAAACCCCTCCTCGATGGGATCAAACGCGGTGGGATCAAATTTCTTTGCACGCGGTGACCGACACGTCCTGGACATTTTTGTTGCAAGGTAAAGATGCTCGGGGTCTCTTGATGCACACAATAGAAA
>JAYUPS010000376.1:0-2347 GCA_043759945.1 Bdellovibrio sp. | reverse complement strand
AATGGGTTTTTGAAGGCCTACTCAAGGGCCAAATAAGTGCAAAAGTTTCTGGGTTGATGGGTTTTGGATACGATCCAGTCTTCATTCCTGAGGGCGATACAAAAACACTTGCTGAATTGGGCCCCGCCTATAAAATTCAGAAGTCACATCGCGCCTTAGCACTGGCACAATTTTTAACCAAACTGAAAGATTCGAACGTAATTTCATGACACCCTAAAATCAATTTGCTAGCTTGCCATAACGACAGCAAGCTAACGATCTGAATTAACAAAAATTCACGATACAAAAGGGGTTTCATGTCTCTTTCGAAACTTAAAATCTTCGCTGGAAATTCAACAAAAAATTTAGCGACAGAAGTGGCCCGGTTACTTGCCGTTCCGTTGGGGCAAAGCCAAGTGAATTCTTTTTCTGACGGAGAAATTCAAGTCGAGATTCGTGAAAGTGTTCGCGGAAAAGACGTCTACGTGATTGCGAGTACCTGCCCTCCCGTAAACCAAAATTACATGGAACTTTTTATCATGCTTGATGCATTCAAGCGGGCCTCGCCTGCGCACATCACGGCGATTATTCCCTATTATGGTTATGCACGCCAAGATCGTAAAGTTGCACCTCGCGCACCGATCTCGGCAAAGTGTATGGCCGATTTACTAACGACGGCCGGGGCTGACCGCGTCTTAGCCATCGATTTACATGCTGCTCAAATTCAAGGATTTTTTAACTGCCCATTTGATCACTTATTCGCAACTCCGACCTTAGCTCGCGCCTGGAAAGAACAAATCGGCACGGGTGAAGAATTTGTTACCGTCAGTCCTGATGCGGGTGGTGTTGAAAGAGCCCGCGCTTTCGCCAAACGAATTGAATCAAGTTTAGCCATTATTGATAAGCGCCGTTCGGGCCCCAACGAAGCTAAAGCCATGCACGTTATCGGCGATGTGGCCGGAAAAACAGCGGTCATTGTTGATGACATGATTGATACGGCTGGGACGCTCACACAAGCTGTTGACAGCCTACTTAAAAATGGGGCAAAACGAGTGTTCGCCGTTGCAACACACCCGGTTCTTTCGGGCCCCGCGGTCTCGCGGATTTTCGAAAGTAAGCTCGAGAAGGTTTTTGTCTCAGACACAATCCCTTTAAGTGAAGCAGCTCAGGCTTCTGGAAAAATTCAGGTCGTCTCAGTCGCGCCCGTTTTATCTGAAGCAATCAAACGAATTCACGATCAAGAATCTGTGAGTTCTTTGTTCGATTAGCGAACGAAATTGCGTATGAAACCAAAACAACGATGGCCTCAGGCTTTCACATTGGGTGAAAATCTGGAGGAAGTAGTTAGGAGAATAAGTGAAACAAAGAATTGAATTAACAGTCGAAAATCGCCAAGCCGGTCGCGCCAATGCACGTGGTCTTCGCATCAAAAAAATGGTTCCGGGAGTTATCTACGGGGCAACCGAAAACATTTCCGTTTCTTTACACGTAAATGATATTTTAAAATACAACTCACGCGCTTTTGAGAATGCGCTTTTAAACATTAAGAGTGATGACAAAGCCTTAAACGGAAAAGTTGCACTTTTAAAAGAAGTTATTGTTCACCCATTAACTCGCACTCCTGAACACGTTGATCTTTTTGCTCTAGATCTTAAAAAGCCAGTTCGCGTATCGATCGAGATTCGAGTTGAAGGTAAAGCAATCGGTCTTGCTGAAGGCGGATTACTTAACATTGCTGCCCGTCAGGTTGAGGTTGAGTGTTTACCAACTGAAATTCCTGATTTCATCACCGTTGACGTTACTAATTTGGGTGTTGGAGATTCAATCCACGCGTCTGAATTAACAATCCCTGAAGGTGTTAAACTTATTTCTCGTCCTGAGTTAACAATCGCTGCAGTTGTCGTCCAAGCTGAAGAAGTTGTGGCTCCAGTTGTGGAAGCTGCTGCTACCGCTGCGGCTCCTGCTGCTGCTGGTGCTGCCGGTGCTAAAGGAGCTGCGGCTCCTGCTGCTGCTGGTGCGAAGGCTCCTGCGGCGGGTGCAAAGGCCCCTGCTGCTGCAAAAGCTCCTGCTGCTAAGAAGTAATTTTTTAAGTCAGAAATATTTTTAGGAATGGCGACCGCAAAGTCGCCATTCCTTTTTGAGGTCAGTCAGATTATGTGGTTAGTTGTCGGTCTTGGAAATCCTGGAAGCAAATACGCGATGACCCGCCATAACGTGGGCTTCATGATTATTGATGCTTGGACTCGTAGTCTCGCGACGAACAACATCAATGCTGGGCAGTATCGTGATGAACACAAAGCCGAAACCAAAAAATTTAAATTAGAGACTGCCGGAAAAGTCGAAGAAGTTTTAGTTATCAAACCGCAAA
>JAYUPS010000375.1:0-2349 GCA_043759945.1 Bdellovibrio sp. | reverse complement strand
AAACTTTGTAGAAGGCTTCCAAAACGATGCGCGTGGACATCTTGCTTTGTCCCACCCGACGATCTTCAAAAGTAATTGGCACTTCTTGGACACGGCAGCCTGCCTTTAGAGCTTTGTACTTCAGCTCAATTTGAAAACAATAGCCATTGGAAGTCACGGTGGAAAGCCCAATTTGATCCAGGGTCCTGGATCTCCAACAGTTAAAGCCACCCGTCCAATCACTTAATCCGAAGCGCAAGATCATCCCCGCATACCAACTTCCGCCCCGAGAAATCAGGCGGCGAAACCAGCTCCAGTTCACCGTTTGTCCCCCCGGGACGTAACGGGAACCGACGATAAAATCTGTTTGATCATTAAAGCCGGCCAAGATTTTTTTTAAATCTTCGGGCCGATGTGAAAAATCAGCATCCATTTCGCACAAAAGCTCATAACCGTTTTTCTGTCCCCACTGAAATCCAGCCACGTAAGCTTTCCCCAAACCCTGCTTGCCTTGGCGCGCGAGCAAGAACAAACGCTTTTCAGTTTTCATTAGATCGATTACTATTTGGCCAGTTTTGTCCGGAGAATTGTCATCGATAATTAAAATATTTACTTCGGGATTCCACTTAAAAACTTCCTGCACGATGGCCTGCACGTTTTCACGCTCGTTGTAAGTCGGAATTAGAATAAGCGTTTTCATAGTTCTAAGTTAGCTTCCTTTTTTTTGGCTTTCACCCGGCGCACCGGAATATCGAGCTTTCGCGCGAGCAACATTCCGGGATTGTTACGGCGTTGTTCGAGTTTTAGAATGACACGAGCGGCTGCCTTTTCCGGGGACTTCAAATAAACTATAGGATCAAATCCACAGTGCGGACAGACCATTCCCATGCGCCATCGCACCTGAACAAAGGTTTCTCCGATAGCGATAAACGCAACCAGGAAAACAAAGGCACGGGGGTCGAAGTCCCTAAAAAAAGTCGCCATCACGATCATCGCGCAAATTATGGCCATCAGGTAATCTAAAAATGAAAGACTCTTTTTTCGGTTAATCGTTCGGTCCGATTTGCAAAAGGCACAAAGTGTTTTAATACGGGTTTTTGAGAACAGTCCGAACATTCCCTAATTGTGCCATAATTTGCCAACTCCCTAAGTCCAGAATGCCCGACATAATTTTGAGTTCCGGCGTTTTTCCCGTAAACTTGAGCCTATGAAGAAACTGTTTTTAGTTGGGCTGTCCTGTGGTCTAGTTGGTCTGTGCGCACCGTCTTTTGCGACCGCATCGCCATCCCCGGAGAGCGAATACGAAGAGCTTTCCTACGAAGACCTGGTCGAACAAATAAGCCGGAAAAAACAAAAAGTCATTCGGGCCGCCGAGGTCAATCCCCTGGATGACATTCAACTTCATGCGGGCCTGGGGTTGATCACCGCGGTGAACAGCATGCGCATCCAAGACCGCGACATGGCCCGCACGATGAATGGCTTTGAAATTTCCTTGGGCATTGATCTGTTTTCACGCTTTTGGACCAGCGAGGCCGTCTTGCGAAACTTTGGATCCTCGGGCACTGGGACTGAAAGTCGCTCACTTCGAGAGTTTGATTTAAGGGTGGTTCACCGCAGTCCCTTGGGCGAAAAACTCGGCTACCGTTTGGGATCCGGACTGGGGACCCGCTACTTTAAATTTTCTGATTCGGCCCGTCGGATTTCTATCAGTGAAGAGGTCCCCTGTTTGCTGGGATTCGCTGGTTTAGAAACTTACGCTAGCAAAGTGTTAAGTGTCGGTACTGAAATTGGTCTCCGCAGCCCCTTAATTGATACTTCGAGCGACAAAACTTCTTTAGACCTTATGGTTCGACTGGACACGACCTTTTAAAACCGCGATGATGCCCTTATGCGCTTCACGCAGCTGTCACCTCCATTTCAAGAATTCATCCGAGTCTTTATAAGATTCATAAAGAATCCCGTGCGCGAGATTCAGCATTTGCCGGACTGGAGCTGGCGAGATCTCATCATTTTCCAAATCGCCTTCACGGCACTAACGGGAGCGGCCAGCGGTTTACTAAGAAGCCAGGTTCTATCGGTTTTTTACGGAGCGCTTTTGGTTCCGATCATGACCGGATTGACGATTGCGATTGCCAGCCTGTTTTTTTACTTCTTTTTCCAGGTCTTTGCGGGACAGACTCTTCCCTTCCGCAAAATCACGATGATCGTTTTTTTCGCCAACATCCCATTTTTTATTTTTCAAATGGTCTCACACTGGTTTCCTCCGATTAGTTTGGTGGGCCTGGGGTTTGCGGGCTTAATCTTGATTGTGGGCTTCACCGAAAACTTTAAAATTGACCGCAAGCTCGTGACCCGCATGGTGGCCGGAGT
>JAYUPS010000374.1:0-5773 GCA_043759945.1 Bdellovibrio sp. | reverse complement strand
AAATAAACCTCGCTCAAGAATCCACAAAAGGGGGCTTCCGTCCCCAGGACTTTGAGGAAAATTTCAGCAGATTTAAGGCTTACCAGGGAACAGACATTGTTGGATTAATGACGATGCCTCCCCCTTTGGATGAAACGAATCTAACCAACGCCCGTTATTTTACACAACTGCAAGGATTGGCTAACAAAGTAGCCTTAAAAGAACTTTCAATGGGTACCAGCGCGGATTATTCGCAGGCCATGGAAGCCGGCGCCACGATGATCCGCCTGGGTACAGTTCTTTTTGGTCCACGCACTTCGAGATAAGTTTTCTTAACATGGTCCGATGATTGCTTTCCTTATGCCTGGTATTAAGAGGGCTTTTTTCAAGGAGGAATCATGAAAATCTCTTCGCTTCTTTTGACGACGGCAGTGACCTTTGGAACAACTTTTTCTGGTGTCCACGCGTCCCACCAAAATGGTGATGATGTGATCTTAAAGTCAGTTATCACCGAATTACGACCAACTTATCCGTTGGATCAGTTCGACAATCCGAATTCAGGATTGGTTTGGGTCAACCTTGCAACCAAAACTCTTCATGTCGATTTGTATTCAGATCCTTGCCATCAGTTAACACCGCCGGTTCCAGGTTATATCAGTTGTCTTACCTGGGCACTACCCAGAATGGTCGCTAGCTTTACGACACCCTTGCAAAGAGCTTTTAACGCGACTTGTGATCGTGTGGTCTACTGGGGAAAAGTCAGGGTTGAAAATATTGAAATCCAAATTAGCGATAATCGAAAATTTGGAAACACTTGCCGATCCTACTTGCCAATGCCTGCGGTCTCTGGTTTTTTGAAAATCAAAACGACGGGAATGCCTGAAAACGAAATTCGTTTTTCCGGTGTGATCGTCGAAGACAAGGATGAAAATCATCGGTAGCTATCATGTTCAGCACGTCCTAGTTAAACATCAGTTTGAAGCCGAGGATCTTCTTAAAAAACTCGGCGAGGGCGTAGCTTTCTCGGAACTTGCGAAAAAATTTTCCATTTGTCCGTCGGCGGCCAGCGGCGGAGATTTGGGACCGCAGCAGTTCGGACGCGCTGATTCAGATTTCGAGGAAGCCGTCTCCCAGCTGAAATCCGGAGAATACACGTCGAAGGCAATTCGGACTCGGTTTGGTTATCATTTAATTTTTCGGAAAAGCTAACATTTCCTTGCAGCCGGGCTAGCGGACTCTCTATCCTGAACGGGTTGCAAGGAGTTCTCGATGCCTATGCCGTACAAAGTTGGTTTTATTGGTGTTGGGAATATAAGTCAGGCAATCATCAAAGCGCTGGTGGATACCAAAACTTTCAGTGGTCACCAAATCTATGCTTCCAACCGTACTCCGGGCAAACTGCAAAAAGCCGTTGATCTTTGGGGCATTCAAGCAATGCCAACCAACGAAGAAGTCATCGAAGCCAGCGATATTATTATTTTGGGAGTTAAGCCCCAGGATTTTGCTTCCGCGATAGATCCCATCGCCAGCGCAATTAACAATAAACAAATTGTGATTAGTTTGGCTGCGGGCATTGATCTGAAATCTTTAAAAAAACGACTTCCGCAGGTGCGGGTGGTGCGCGCAACCCTTAACACTCCCTCTGTAATTCAGCAGGGAGTGGTCGCATACATGGCTTCCGAATCTGATCCTGGCGTGGTGTCGGTGATCGAAGATCTTTTTGCACCCTTGGGAAACGTTCACCGGATGAAAGACGAAGAACAGTTTGAATCCCTGATTATCGCTTCGTCTTCGGGGGTGGGATTTGTCTACGAATTCATGACTTACTTTCAGGATTGGATCATGGAGCGCGGAATTGACGAGAAGTCCGCTCGTCAAATTGTGGTCGAAACATTTCGGGGCGCAGCTTCCTTGGCTTTTCGTGAGCCCGACGTTGGTCTCGAAGAGCTGCAACGACGGGTTACTTCCAAGAAGGGAATCACCTTGGCGGGACTGGAATCCATGCGTGAACTCGAAATTGAGAGAGCCCTTCGCTATTCTTTTGAAAAAGCCGCACTCAGAAATCAAGAACTTGCGAAGGACAATAATTGACCCTATCCTGAAGTCGTAGTCCGAGCCCTAGTTTCATAGGATCTGGACTGCAGCTTCAAGGAGGAGGCTCTATGAAAATTACACCCACCGACGTTCGTCATCGCCAATTTTCAAAAGGCTTGTTTGGACTGGACGAAGAACAAGTGCTCGAATTCTTACAAATTATTGCTGGTGAAATGGAATCCTTGCTTCAAGAGCGTAGCAACTTGAGAGAATCGTTGCGCGAACGTGAAGTTTCGATCTTGGATATGCGAGAGCGCGATCGCACTTTGCAAACAACCATCCAAACAGCTTCCAATATGTCGGAAAAAATTCGAAGCGACGCCGAACGAGAAGCCAAGTTAATCATTGCCGATGCCATGCAAAAGGCTGAAATCATCACCCGAGACTCCCGCGATTCTTTGAAAAAAGTGTATCAAGACATCACGGACTTAAAGCGAACGCGGATGCAGTTCGAAGCCAATATCAAGGCCACGGTGCAAGCGCACTTGAGTTTGCTCGAGCAGGGCGAGCGTATTTTGCCCAGCGCTCACTTGCCCACTCACGATATTTAACTTAATCGTTCAAGTTCACGATCGCGAATTAGTCCGGTCAGTCCGCCTTCGACGACAAAAACATTCTCGAATCCTTGGCTAACAAGAATCTGACGTGCTTTTAGCGAAAGACTTTCGGCTTTGCTCACCAAGACAATCGGAAAATCTTTCGGCTTATCCAGCTGAGCCAGTTGTATTCCAAGATCCTTCTCGGTCGATGTGCCGGGAAGCACCCGCAAAACTTGCTTGAGATGAGCATCCGAAATACCCTTGAACCAACCGTCAAAGGACTCACCCCAACTTAAAAGCGCAAAGGGCACACGATTAAGTACTAAATTTTCAAACTGGAAATAGCCAAGTTTCGTAAAACCCAAACCCGAAGGCTCACTTCCCGCTTTAGCGTGGGTTGGAATTTTATGACCCAGTTTGAAGACGATGACAAGCGCCACCAGGATAATAAATCCCCCAAACCAATAGGGCGTCGAAATCCCCAATGTTCCAAAGGCGAAGCCTCCGGTAATTGGCCCGAAAATTCGACCCAAAGAAGCAGTCCCTTGGGTTGTACCTAAAACTTTTCCTTGTTCTTCGGGATCGCTCAATAAACTGACGCTCCCCAAAATCGAAGGATTGATAAACGCATACCCAAATGAAAATACGGTCATCGCAATCGCCAAAAGCCAAACATGAGAGGAAAGTCCGATCAAAACCAAACCTGATCCCGCGCAAAAAAGTCCCACATAAAGTGTTTTTCGCTCGCCCCACTTTGGCAAAAGCCGGCGCACTAAAAATCCCTGGTTAAACGTTGCGACCACGCCAATGTAAGCAAATCCCAGACTGACTTCTTTCAAACCCCACTGAAATTTTTCAAACACATAAAGAGCCAGCGTTGATTCCATACACGCGATAGCAAAAGAGGATAAAAAGAAAACCCAAATTAAAGGACCCACCACCGGTTTTCGGAGTTCCGAAAATAGGGACGTGAAACGACCCTGTTTGCTTTCGCTCAAATTGAGCTTGTGGTTTGTTTCTTTCAGGAAAAACAGAGCAAAGACAAAGTTCAACAGACACAATAAAGCGACGCCCCAGAGTGTAAAAGAGGTCGCAAAGTATTTTTCACTGGAAATCGCCTGGCCCCAAACGGAAAGACCGCCACCCAGGGCGGGTCCGAAAATAAAGCCCAATCCGAAGGCAGCTCCGATGAGAGCCATGCCCCGACTGCGTTGGTTAGGGGGCGTTACGTCAGAAATCGCTGCCGAAGCGGTTGATAGACTGGCGCCGAAAAATCCCGAAAGCGCCCGCGCAAACAGGATGCCCTCGACAGAACGCGCCAAGGCAAAAATTGAATAAGCTACGACCTCTCCCGCCAAACAAAAGAGCAAAATACGGCGGCGCCCATAGCGATCGCTGAGTTTTCCCCACCACGGAGAAAACAAAAATTGAACGAAACTGTAAACGGCCAGGAAAATTCCGACTTGAAACGGAGTCGCGCCCATCTCCAGGCTTAACACCGGCAGCAAAGGGATAATTACGCCAAATCCGATCAAGTACATAAAGACCGTGAAAAAGATCACCCGAAGACTGGATTTGTTTTGATCCCTCATATCCCTGCAATAGATAATGTATAGATGGCGAAATTAATACTCCTTTTATCATTAGCCGGATCCTTTGCGCAGGCGGCACCTTTTGAGGATTTCAAATTTTTGAGTGGTCCACGCTGGGATTTTGGCGCTGAAATTAACTTTTACAAGTCCGAAGGCAATTTCGATAAATCAGGCAACACTTTCAAAAAGCACGCGGATGGCTACGCCTACCAACTTTTGGACGTCGATTTAAGCCTTCGCACGGGCTTGGGTCCCAAATGGCACATCTACGCAAAAACTCAGCTGGCCAATGCCGAGGCCAAAAACGTGTTTACCGGTCCCGCTCAATCAAAATCAGCCTCGGGTCTTAGTCATTTTCAAGTGGGATCCGATAATTTACTGTATTCGGGTTCCTTGATGGTCTTCTCGGATGTTTCGTTCAAAATGCCAATGACCAAAACTGAACGAATCCCGACGGCGCAGGTTTCCATCGGCGAAGGAACCATGGAACTTGAGGGTCGGGTTCTTTTGCGTATCGAACGCAAAGGCTACCGGTTCGGAGCCTTCGGCGGAGTGACTTACCGTGACCAGGGCCGGTCAATGCTCGTTCCCTATGGATTTTTGGGGGAACTCACCCTGGGCGCATGGAATTTCGGCACGGATCTTCGGGGGTACCAAGCTCTGACTCAAGACAAAGATTCCAACAACGAGTTTGCCATTGAAGCCTCTTATTTCTGTCCGGTGAACGGCTGCGCAAAACAGTTCGGCGCTTTTAATCCCTCGATTTTGCAAAATAATATTTGGACCCGAGTGAATCTGGGAAAAGAATTTGTCCTGCACGGTGGACTATCGCACGATATTTTGGGCTCGAATGTTTCCAAAGGATTAAATCTTTACGGCGGTGTCGTTTATCGCTGGGGCGGAGCGAACAAATCCTCGGTTCCGGCGGATAGCGAAAATTTCAACGAGGTCATCGATGACGGCATCGATCAAAAACCCTTTGAACGAGCTAACGTAACGACCCCGTCGAAACCCGCCAAGCCCTCAAAACCCAAGACAAACTTGCAAGATGAACTCAATAAAACCGAGCAAATGATGGAACAAAATGGAAACTAATATTCCGGATCGCTACAATCCCCAAGACGTCGAAGGCCGTATTTACAAGTGGTGGGAGCAAAGCGGATTTTTCAAGGCTTCCGATCAATCCACCAAACCTCCCTATTGCATTATCCTTCCTCCGCCGAATGTGACGGGCTTTTTGCACATTGGCCACGCCTTGGATCATACGATTCAAGATTGTTTAATTCGTTGGAAACGCATGAACGGCTTCAATGCGCTTTGGCTGCCGGGGACCGATCACGCCGGAATTGCCACGCAAACAGTGGTTGAAAAGGAATTGAAAAAAGAGGGCAAGACTCGCCATCAACTGGGCCGCGAAGAATTTTTGAAAAAAGTTTGGGATTGGAAAAACCAATTTGGCGATCGAATTTACGGTCAGATGCGCAGGCTCGGTGATTCCTGTGATTGGGACCGTGCCGTTTTTACTTTAGATCCCGGAGTTTCCGCCGCCGTCAAAAAAGTTTTCGTCGG
>JAYUPS010000373.1:0-5774 GCA_043759945.1 Bdellovibrio sp. | reverse complement strand
AGAAACCTTTAAAAAAATTAATCTTTCTTTGCAGCCAAAACACGAACCAGGGAAGCCGGTGCTTCTTTCATAGTTCGAACCAACTTTGTCGCCGGCGCATTTAAGACACCCAGGAACATAGCTCGCAAAACGTCTTTGCTCGGTAAAGTCGCTAGGAACGTGATTTTTTTCTCGTCCATCTGCTGACCGTCCATCACGCCTGTTCGCAATTGAAGCATTTCTACATCTTTTGCGTACAGAGTAAGGGCTTTTGCCAAGGCCGGAGCGTCTTCGTAAGCAAACACGATAGCATTAGTCCCTTTAAAGGAAGTCGAAATCGCTTTTTCGATATCGGGGTAATTTTTAAGTGCTCGCTTGGCGAGGGTATTTCGGACAACTTTCATCTCGGCGCCAATAGGGAATAATTTCTTGCGAAGAGCGGTGACCTGCTCAACCTTCATTCCCTTAAAGTCGACGAGGAAAGCCGCTTTCGACCGACCGAATTTTTCGGCAATCGATGTTACCTCTTGCTCTTTTGTAGCTCGAGTCATCATAGGCAGTTCTCCTTTCTGTTCCGGCAGAGCCGAAACCAAATTTTATTCAGTCCGACCCCCACAGGCCGAAGCAGTTAAAATCATTTGGGTAGTAACAGGAGAAGTTTAAAAACTTTTTGCCCGTCTAAGTAGGCTCAGCCATTCGCTGATTTAGGCTCCGGCATTACACCGGAGCACCGACTGTCTCTGACCACAAAGTGGGTGATTTTATAATATTGTACTAAGCGCCTGCAGTGTCTGCATTCACTACTTGGTTTGTGTCGATCTTAACTCCAGGTCCCATCGTCGATGAAATACTGATTGTTCGAACGTACACGCCTTTGGCTGAGGCCGGCTTTGCTTTGAGGACAGAACCCATCAGTGCCATGAAGTTATCTTTTAACTTTGCATCACCCATCGATTTTTTGCCGATCATTGCATGCACGATTCCGGCTTTATCAACACGGAAATCAAGCTTACCTTTTTTCTCAGAAGTAACAGCTTCGCCCACGTTCATGGTCACTGTTCCAACTTTCGGATTAGGCATCAAACCTCGAGGCCCTAAGATCTTAGCGACCTTAGAAACCGTGGCCATCATGTCTGGAGTGGCAATAGCTTTATCAAACTCAAGCCATCCGCCTGTGATTTTTGCGACCAAATCATCGGCCCCAACGTAATCAGCGCCAGCATTCTTGGCTTCGAGTTCTTTGGGTCCACGTGCGAAAACAACCACACGGACTGTTTTGCCTAGGCCATGAGGAAGCGCGATGGCTCCACGAACTTGTTGGTCCCCTTGCTTAGGATCGACACCCAAACGAAGGGCCACATCGATGGATTCGTCAAATTTAGCCCCCGCTGTATCCACCGCAGCTTTAAATGCTTCATCCAAGGTGTACTTTTTTTGTGCGTCTACTTTTTTTCTGACGTTCGTCAGTCTTTTACCTTCACCCATGTGCTACTCCTGAATTTCCAGTCCCATGCTCTTGGCGGTGCCAATAACTTGAGACATTGCTGATTCGACTTTCATGCAATTTAAATCCGGAAGCTTCAGTTCCGCGATCTTCTTGATGTCCGCCATTTTAACTTTTCCGACTTTGTCTTTTTGAGGCATTTTTGATCCGCTCTCAATTTTGACCGTCTTCTTCAGCAGATTCGACACCGGAGGCGTTTTAGTTATGAACGTAAATGAACGATCTTGAAAAACAGTTATAATGATAGGGACAACATTGTCCCCCATGCTCTGTGTGCGAGCATTAAACTGTTTACAGAACTCCATAATGTTCACACCATGTTGCCCGAGTGCCGGTCCAACGGGAGGAGCTGGATTAGCTTTCCCTGCCGGTATCTGCAGCTTGATCATACCTGTAACTTTTTTTGCCATATGAATCCCACTACGGTTGGTTGTTTACATTATCGACGTTCGGAGACCATCTCCGGCGCCTTTAATTGTTTGGTTTATGTTTTCTCGACTTGCACGAAATCCAATTCGACCGGTGTCGGTCGACCGAAAATCGATACCAAGACTTTAACTTTTCCTTTTTCCTCGTTGATGTCTTCGATTGTGCCGGTAAAGTTGCTAAATGGCCCATCGACGACGGTGACGTTTTCACCCTGTGTAAAGTTGATTTTAGCGCGCGTTTTTTCTGCTCCCGTTGTCATTTGCTGAGTTACCCGCAGCACTTCGTTTTCAGGAACTTCGGGCGGACGAGTTTTTGCGGTACCACCAACAAAACCGGTGACTTTTGCGCAGTTACGAACCATGTGCCAAGACTCATCAGTCAGGTTCATGTTGACGAATATGTAGCCCGGAAAGAATTTTTTAGACCGCGTTTGTTTTTGTCCCTTGACCAGTTGGGTAACATTCTCAGAAGGCACTAAAACCTCGCCGAAAAGCTTCTCCATTTTCAGGGAACGAATACGTTCTTCGATCGCTGTCTTGGCGATAGCTTCGCAGCCAGTTTGAACGTTAACGATGTACCACTTTTTGTCCATGGTGCTCTCTATTTCATTAAAAAGTTAATCAAGTACGCCGAAACAAAATCAAAGCTTGTTACGATCACACTCGAAATTAAAACCATCACAATTACCACGATCGTCATCACACGAGTGTCTTTTCCCGAAGGCCAAACGACCTTGCGGATTTCCGACACAACTTCGTCGCCCCAAAGAAGAATTCTGGGATTTAATTGAAGCACCAAAAAAACCAAAAATCCTATGCCCACCGGAATTCCATGACGGAACAAATCAACACTGCTCAATCGAGCCATCCAACCAAAAACCCCAGCGAAAGCAGTGATTAAAAGGGAGAGAGTCAGCCCAATTAGAGCTCCCGCTAAAGCGAAGCTCACCGTCAATATTTTCGAATTTAATTTATCCATACCAAATCTTCTTTCACTCAAGTGACGACCAAACAGCACACGGACAGACTTTCCCGCACAAAAACTGGGAAAAAATGGCAGGGCAGGAGGGATTCGAACCCACAACCTAACGATTTGGAGTCGTTCGCTCTACCGTTAGAGCTACTGCCCTTAACTCGAGATTTGCTATGACGCAAACACTCTTTTCTGACGGCCGCCTTAGTGGCCGACCAACCGACAGACAAACGCTCGAAGGGACCCCATTTCTGGAGTCCCTTCGATTTTAATAAAAAATCGTATGTAATCAGTTACTTATGATTACTCATTGATTGCAACTACGACACCAGCACCCACAGTACGACCACCCTCGCGGATGGCGAAACGGAGTTCTTTTTCCATAGCTACAGGAACAATTAGCTCAACTTCAACCTCGACACGGTCACCGGGCATAACCATTTCAGTCCCGGCTTTGAGAGTCACAACACCTGTAACGTCTGTGGTACGGAAATAAAATTGAGGGCGATATCCGTTGAAGAATGGAGTGTGACGTCCGCCTTCATCTTTGGTCAGGATATAAGCTTCAGCTTTAAATTTTTTGTGAGGCTTGATAGTTCCTGGTTTTGCCAGAACTTGTCCGCGCTCAACGTCTTCTTTTTTCGTACCGCGGAGCAAGCAACCTGCGTTGTCTCCCGCTTGGCCTTCATCAAGAAGTTTACGGAACATTTCGATTCCAGTGACGGTTGTCTTCGTCGTTGGACGGATTCCAACGATTTCAACTTCTTCGTTCACTTTAACGATTCCGCGCTCAATACGGCCCGTAACAACTGTTCCACGACCAGAGATCGAGAACACGTCCTCGATGGGCATCAAGAAAGTTTTGTCTACGGCACGCACAGGAGCCGGGATGTAAGCGTCAACGGCTTCCATCAATTTTTTAATTGCCACAGCTCCCAGTTCGCCTTGATCGCCCTCGAGTGCCAGTTTCGCAGAACCTTGCACGATAGGGATTTTGTCGCCTGGGAATTCGTACTTTGACAACAACTCACGAACTTCCAACTCAACGAGCTCAAGAAGTTCCTTATCGTCAACCATGTCCACTTTATTCATGAAAACAACGAGGGCAGGAACACCAACCTGACGAGCCAACAGGATATGTTCACGAGTTTGTGGCATCGGTCCGTCAGCAGCAGAAACGACCAAGATCGCTCCGTCCATTTGAGCGGCACCGGTGATCATGTTTTTAACGTAATCCGCATGGCCGGGGCAATCAACGTGGGCGTAGTGACGATTGTTGGTTTCGTACTCAACGTGAGTTGTAGAAATCGTGATTCCACGCTCTTTTTCTTCAGGAGATTTATCGATTTGGTCATAAGAAAGAGCCGTCGCTTTTCCTTCTTTGGCTAAGCAACTTGTGATTGCCGCTGTCAGGGTAGTCTTACCATGATCGACGTGACCAATAGTTCCGATGTTAACGTGCGGCTTATCTCTTTTGAACTTCTCTTTTGACATTGTTGTGTCTCCTTCAATTTTTTATAACTTGTTAATAAACTTTCTCTAAAACCAGCAACCTTACAACCTAAAAACAAAATCTACTTCGGCCGCAGATGGAGCCCATGATCGGAGCCGAACCGACGACCTCACCCTTACCAAGGGTGTGCTCTACCACTGAGCTACATGGGCGCTGCTAACGCCAGTTCGAACACATCTAATAAACTCGCGGTTGCCCGCGAGTTCAGTAGACTTGGAGCGGGTGATCGGTCTCGAACCGACAACCCTCAGCTTGGAAGGCTGATACTCTAGCCAATTGAGCTACACCCGCCCTTTTTTTAGACCAAAAACCAAGACTTTTGTGGCTACCTATCCGAGCGCCAAGCTTTTAGACTTGGTGGAGAGAGAAGGATTCGAACCTTCGTAGACGTTAGCCAGCAGATTTACAGTCTGCCCCCTTTAGCCACTCGGGCATCTCTCCCAAAACTAGATATGCACCCACAAAAATTCTGGAGCTGGTTATGGGACTCGAACCCGCAACCTGCTGATTACAAATCAGCTGCTCTACCAATTGAGCTAAACCAGCCTTACAATTTTCAGGACCGGATTGTTGTATGGATTATTCGCGATGGTGTCAAAGGAATGTAAAGCTGCAATATTCCCAGATGGAGCAGCGCCTCATACCCGAGGTTTCAGGCTCTGGCGGCGGCATTCTAACAAAGCCATTCCTGCAGTGACAGAGACATTAAAACTAGCCTCCGAAGTCGCCTGAGGGATGCTTACTAATTCATCACAAGCCCGCTCGGTATTTACCCGCAGACCTTTGTCTTCGGCACCCAAAACCCAAACCACTCTTTCCGGTAGCTTAAGATCAAAGATTGTTTTTGTACCTTCGGAACTCAGTCCAAAAATCCAAAATCCTTTTTCTTTGAGTTCCGCGAAGGTTGACCCGAACTGGGAAACAGCCAAAGTAGGCACATGCTCAACGCCGCCACTGGCCACTTTATGGACCGAAGGAGTAAGATGAACCGAACGATCGGCGGCCAAAATGACGCCGGCAACATTCATCAGCCAAGAGGTGCGCAGCATCGCCCCGAGATTATGGGGATCTTCCACGCCGTCGATGGCCAGCAGAACGCAGGGACCCTCGGGAAGATCTTTCAGATCGAGCTCGGGAGAATCAACCACCACGGCCACTGCACCCTGATGATTTCCAATTTTTGAAAGGTGAACTTCGGGACGGACTTCGATTGTGATGTTTTTGCGGCGATACTCTTCTTCAAGCTCGCGCAGATCATTGTTGTTTTCAAAATTATTCTGCAAGACCAGTTTCTGAATTTTCTTGGGGTTTACTTTCAGGAGTTCTCGAAGAGCGTGAAAACCAATCACCAAACGACCGCTTTTAGGAGCGGTGATG
>JAYUPS010000372.1:0-5777 GCA_043759945.1 Bdellovibrio sp. | reverse complement strand
CTACATTTCGAATACCTCAGCCTCAAGCCTCCCGTTTTTCGTTGCCGTCGTTCGACAGTATCCGAAACAAGCGGACTGCTCTCAGTTTGCAAAACTTTGGCAATCCGGCGACATAAAAAAAGCTATCGCGGGACTTACTTTCCGCCAGCTCGAGGTGAATTTTCAATCGCTTCGATTCACATCGGGTTATATGCACGATTTTGGGGGCCAGGCCATGTACATCCAAAGAATCTTCCAGAAGAATGGAACAATTCTTGAACCCATCGCTTTGGAAAATACTCCGGACGTGGATTTGCTTTTAAAAAATCCAAAACTTCTGCAAGAGCTAGCAAGCTTTCTAAAGCTTCCCGAAAATCTAAAAGCAATTGATGAGGGTACAATAAATCTCGATCCCAAATATTTAACGAAGTTTTCAGTCTCTTGGTCCACGTTGGGACGAGCGCGAACTGCGAATCGGCCTTTCTCGCAAATTTTTCGGGCAAATCCCAAATTGCTTGATGGAATCGATTACAAAAACTTGAATTACATCACCTCAAAGAATGGATTGATTGAACGCTTAGATAATCTTTCTTGCATGGGTTGCCACCAAGCGGGCGGGACCGCGGGATTTCATAATTTGGGAAAACCGGTCGCTAACTTTTCTCATCCCTTTAATCGCCAGCAATTGGAGCTCTCACCGCATGCCATGGCGGAAGTGTCTCGGCGTGAAGCTTGGGTGAATGCAGTAGCTAGCGGCCAAACGCCCAATCGGTTTCGGCCGCACTCGGTGTCGCCGGCCTCGGATTGGTCGAAACCGATTCCGAAGTTTGAAAAACTTCCGGTGGGTCAGCTCTGTATGACCTCGGATGATTTTTCCAATAAGCCCGTCTGTGGCGATACGACCGAATGCCGAAAAACCGTCAGGGGTCCCCATGTTCTTCTTGGCGAATGCGTTTTGAAAGTCCCTTCGGCGGGAAGTGTCTGTTGGGAAGGGGACTTGCAAGAAAATCGCGCCGGTATTTTTGCCTTTACCGACAAATGGAAATTAAAAGGGCCCGTGCTAGCTGATAAAGGAGCCTATACTTGCGTTCTTCCCCAAAGCGGTGCGCCACTCGGCCGCATGAGCCGTAAATGTTCTTTAATTGCAGAAAATTTCGAAGTCGATTTCACAAAAGGCATTCCAAGTGAAATTTGCGCCAATCAGGGTGGGCAGGGTTTTGATATGTGCGCCGCCAGCGGAGATTCGGGGGCGTGCTTAGAGACTAAAGTTGCTCGCTCAATGCTTGACACTTGCAGCCCAGCGCGGGCCTGCCGGGAAGATTATATCTGCCAAGAGATTCCAGATTACCAAAAAATTTCGAAAGCTGATTACGTTCGAAAGAAAAGTGGACAGCTTATAAATATCTCGACTCCGGATAAAATTAACGGAAAGGCCATTGCCAAAGCGCATGAGCTTCAAGTGGGCTTTTGCGTACCGACTTACTTTCTGTTCAATATGCGACTGGATGGACATCCGAACCCGATCACGGGACTTGCTCCCGGAGCACCGAAAGTGAATCTTTCCCTTCCGTTGCGAGGATACAAACTATGAAATTATTTTTAGTCGGATCTCTTCTGTTGGTGGCATTAGTCTCTCAGGCGCAAAAAGATAGCTACGCACTGGATGATGCTCACAACCACGACGGAACCCATGTCGAAGGCCAAGAAAACTGCGAGGGGAACTATATGTTTCCGGGCGATATCGCACGACGGGGCTCTCATTCATTTTTGATATTGGGCGAAGATGGGCCCGAGCATTTAATCTTGGATCATCGGTCGGGGACTCCTCCGCATACCTATCAATTTTTATTGCGAGTAAAGGTCAATGAAAAAGCGATGGCCACTTATCGCCGTTTGCTGAAAGAATCCAAAAAAGATCTTCCTGCGGTCACGACCATCTATTTTGATAAAACCGGAAAGCAAATTGATCGGACTTTTTTCTGTCTGAAAGATCTTCCTAAAATATTTGGGTCTGAAAAAAAATCGGGTGATATTTTTGAAAAGCTTTTTCCGATTCGGGCAACCTGGCAGAAAGATGCGGATTTTGAAGGAACCTTTCCGATCAAAGAAACGATTACCAAAGATGATCCATTGATTATTGAGCGAAAGGACGTCGAGCTCATCCTTTACCGCTACATGCCAGCCTATTTGGAGCAACAGGGCTTTCGAAAGTATTTAAAATCCCATCCCGAAATTATCAGTTCACTTAGTCATTCTCCGATCACGCACAACGAGTCGCCAGCAACCGCGGCGAATCGCAAGTCCTACGTGAACAGCGGGGCTTTTGAATCGGACGGTGATTTGTGCCCTGCAAATTATTATTTAAAATCAGTGCGTCCTCCGAAAACCAGGCACGCGTTTATTATTTTGGCAGCGACAGGTGAAGACACGGTTTTAGCCACTCACCTGTACGATCAGGCTCCGCAGAACTTTCAAACCGCTCTTGAGTTCAAAATTTCAACTTCGGAAATGAAAATGATTAAAGCTGCACTCGCTAAAGGGCTGCTGCTATATTGGCCGAAGAATGATTTCTGCATGGCAGAGATTAAAGATTTGGCGGATAAAAATATAATCTTAAGCGGCGATTTGTACTCGAAACCAGATCTCAATGACTTTAATCCCGGCAAAAAGATCGGGCCGCTGAATCCATTAAAAATCAAAGTTTTGGTAAATCGTAATTTGCAAAGTTTAATGAATCCCCAAGCGGTCGCCCGTGATGTTTTTGGATTTGTGGATGTGACGACAATTAATTCAGAAATCCGCGTCGAAGCTCGTTACAGCAGCGATTGGAATTTTCTAGGCCGACCAGTTTCAGGTTACCGAGCTTCGCGTTGTTATTTGACGAACAAAGCGGCAAAAGCGCTGAGCAAAGTCGCAGAAGAAGTTGGGAAAAAGGGTTACAATCTGCTGGTCTTAGATTGTTACCGTCCGCAAAGAGCGGTGACTGAATTTGTGAATTGGGTAAATTCTGAAAAAGATTCGCCGACGAAAGCCTTTTTCTATCCCGGGGAAAATCGATCCGACTTAATTCAGCGGGGCTACATTGACGCTCGTTCAGGTCACAGCCGGGGAAGCACGGTCGATCTGACATTGATCAAAGCGGATGCGAAACAAAAGACCTTCCGTGAAACCTACAGCGACTGCCGAAAACCCGTGATCGCTGAGGGAGTCGTCGACATGGGAACAGCCTACGATTGTTTTAGCGAAGTGTCTTACACCGCTGATTCATCGATCTCTGCGGATGCTAAAACCAATCGTGCCTATTTAAAAAGTGCGATGGAAAAGCAGGGCTTTAAAAACTACCCGAAAGAGTGGTGGCATTACAGTTTGAATGATGAACCCTACAGGAAAAATTATTTTGATTTCGAGGTTCAGTAAGATGAATCCCGATTTCAGTAAAGCGTCCGAAAGGCTCATCGCGAATGATGGTAGAAGGCCCAAACTCAAGCTGGGTCAAAACAAAAACCCAAGCAAACCCCAAAAAAAACTGGTGCAGAAAATCCCTCCGACCTAACTGCCTGATACTACACACTTAGTTTTTTGATGTCCAGTAGGGGGCCATTCGCAGTAACGAGCTCTGGGGAACTCAATAGGTTAACCCTAACTTCAAACTGCTCATCAGGGTAGGAATGTTCGACTGCTTCCCTCATCAGGACGCGAGCTTGAGACGAATCTGAAGTCAATTCGCATTTCTCCCGCGTGGCAACGTCAGGCCATTGCGCGTAACCGACGTCCTCTTCACTTTTGGTCAAATGAAGCCTGGAACCGTAGCTTCCACACTGTTCTTTTCCGGGTTTAATTTTCCATCTATAAAGAAAGATAGTCATACCCATTAGGCACCTCGACTTGGAAAGCGAAGACGCTC
Source organism: Bdellovibrio sp. (assembly GCA_043759945.1). Classification (GTDB taxonomy): domain Bacteria; phylum Bdellovibrionota; class Bdellovibrionia; order Bdellovibrionales; family Bdellovibrionaceae; genus JAYUPS01. Next base: position 1,894 of record JAYUPS010000372.1, on the reverse strand, counting down.
ATGTGCCGAGTATGAAACTTCGATTTCATGTCCTGATGGATCGTGGACATACCAGGATTTTGATGACGGGTATTCGACAACTCCGCCATAGTAAAGTTTAAGCTTGTTGTCCCGAATAGTTTGCTGCCATTGCTCCAGGTCTGCGACTCGAATACCAAAATGAAAAATTTGGTGAACTGACTTATCTTTAGATTTGTCCGCCGCTGTTCTTTCCAAATATTCAGTCATGCAGATCATGAAATCGTTAAATCCAACAATTCCCCAACTGATGCCTTGAGGGGTTTTCCCCGATTCTACCAATTCAAAACCAAAAGTATTCCTGTACCATTCAATGCTTTCCGTCAAGTCCGCCACACTTATATTTATATGGTCGATTTTAATAGTCATGTTGACCTCCTGAATTAACCAAAACACAGGCTAGACATTTTAGTAACAGAAGTGTTATCAAAATAACATATGGCTATTTTGAAAGACAAAGCGGGAAAAAATATTGCAAAGAATCTGTCGGCTCTCCGCGAAATGAAGGGGCTTTCCCAAGCCATGCTCGCGAAAATTTCGGGGACTACTCGCGCCTCAATCGCTTTGCTGGAGTCTGGGAGTGCAAACCCCACCTTGGACATTCTTCTTAAAATCTCTCAGGGCTTAAGGATTTCTATAGATGAATTTATTTCTTCGCCACGTGCGGAATGCAAGCATATCAAAGCATCAGATGTTCCAATCGACAGGCGATCAAAAAATGGTGTCGTATTAAGAAAACTTTTGCCTGATAAGATACCATCAACGGAGATGGATGAACTCCATCTAGAACCAGGGGCAACGATGACTGGCTCCCCTCATGTCGAGGGCACGAGGGAATACTTTACATGTGTAAGCGGTCAAGTTTCTATAGGAGTTTTGGGGGAAATTCATGATCTCGAAAAAGGTGATGTTTTAACATTCCCTGGGGACAAACCCCACTCGTATAAAAATTCTGGAAGAAGCCCCGCCGTTGGAGTGAGCGTGGTCTTTTTCTCAGTAGGTAGTCTTTAAGACTATGAGTATCGTAAATCATATCACGTGCAAGGCTCACGACTGGATGGAACTCTGCACCTCGAATAGTTGCTGAAATATAAGATTCTTTCTCATCCTCAGAGACTCATGGTTCTCAGTCAGCAATTTCTCAGTTTTTGAAACTGTTGAAACTTGAAGATATGTTGACCTCTGAAAAGCGTGGTCTTTTTGTGTACGATCGAATCCATGACCCAAAAGAGAAGAAGTTGGTTTTTTCTCTCAACAAAATATTTTGCAGCTGATGGGGAGAATGTCCTCTTGGATGAGGTGCATCCGGGCTCGTTGCATCGCGAAGACTCACCCACTCGCCCAAGACCTGTTCAGCGATGGATTGGTTTTTGCAACTTCGACTGAGTTGGCATTTTTAATTTTTATCGCCAAAGAACAATAAAGATCCAGCGAAGGTTACGAGTACACAGACTGGTATTTTTCGAACAAGGATCTGTGAAATTTTTCAATAGGGGCTATTTAAAATGAAATTAAAATCAGTGTGGGGCGAGAAAATGCGTTTTACCGCAGAAGTCGACAATCACACTGTCCCTATGGACACGAAGCCGCCGATTGGTGACGATTCGGCAATAACTCCTAAGCAAATGCTAGTAGCTGCGATTTGTGGGTGTACCGGAATGGACGTTGTCGCTCTGTTAAAAAAGTACCATCAACCGTTGTCGAGATTCGAAATCGAGGCTGAGGCCTTGGTAACCGAAGGCGCGCATCCCATTGTCTTTAAAGAAGTTCAACTTGTCTTCAAAATCGAGGGAGCTCTCGAAAAAGAAAAAGTGCTCGAAGCGATAACGCTTTCGCAAACAAAGTACTGCAGTGTTAGCGCCATGTTATCAAAATC
>JAYUPS010000371.1:0-2358 GCA_043759945.1 Bdellovibrio sp. | reverse complement strand
AAAACTTCTCGTTTGGCGAGAAGCAGCTCCTGTGTTTAGCTCGTGCGCTGGTCCATAAAGCTCCGATCTTTGTCATGGACGAGGCCACCAGCTCTATAGACCCACAAAGCGAAGAAATCTTGGTGCAAGCAACCGATAAGTTTTTCAAGGGTCGCACGCAAATCTTGATTGCCCACCGCTTGTCGACCTTACAAAACTGCGATCGCATCTTGTGGCTCAGCCACGGCGAGATCCGTGGTTTGGGTCGGCCCTCTGAAATTCTTCCGGCCTTTGAAAAAAGCGATTTGTCCCTTGAGAATACCGTGCTAAAAACTGCGGATGGAATCCGACGCGAACCAACCACCCACTCCTGAGACTGCTGCTGAAAATTCCGAAAAGATTTCAAATATCGAAGAGGAAAGTCTTCAAAATCTTTTGGACCATTGGCTGTCGTATTCGCTCAATGAAAAACGTGAAAAATTTGCGGCGCTGGCAAGAACCGATGCCGAAGAGCTTTTTCTAAATCTAAAAGCGCACGAGCAAAGCGAACTTATTTCCGAAAGTACGGCTATTGAAAAACGCAGCTGGGTGCGATTGCTGGCTCCCGACGACGTGGCCGATTTAATTCAAGAGTTGGGACCCGAGTCCCGTGACGAGATTCTGGGCATTTTAGATCTGCAAACCCGCCGGGAAGTCACCGCACTCTTAGCCTACGCCGAGGACAATGCCGGGGGCCTGATGAGCTCTCGCTTCGTCCGGCTGCGCCCCGACATGAGCGTCGATGAAGCCATTAGTTACCTGCGTATCCAGTCAAAAACCCAAGTCGAAACCATTTACTACGCCTATGTGATCGAGACCGATCAAACCTTGGTGGGCGCCATCAGTTTCCGAGAACTTTTTGCGAGCCCCATTCATAAAAAAATTCGCGAAGTCATGAAAACCGAACTGGTTAAAGTTCCGGTGGGCCTGGATCAAGAACAGGTGGCCAAGATTTTTTCGCAGAATAATTTTATGGCGCTGCCGGTGATCGATGAGTGGGGGCATATCAAAGGGATCGTTACCTTTGATGACATTGCTAATGTCTTGCAAGAAGAAGCCACAGAAGATATTCAAAAACTCGGGGCGATGGAAGCCTTGGATCTGCCCTACATGAGCACCAGTTTCTTTGAATTGTTAAGAAAACGTGCCGGTTGGCTTATCATTCTTTTTATCGGCGAGATGTTTACGGCCTCGGCGATGGCATTTTTTCAAGTCGAAATTGAAAAAGCGGTGGTGTTGGCCCTGTTCATTCCCTTGATTATTTCCAGCGGAGGGAATTCGGGATCGCAAGCCACCATGCTGATAATTCGAGCCATGGCTCTGGGTGAGATCCGCTTGAAAGACTGGTGGAAGGTTCTTTACCGTGAAGTGGCCGCCGGAGCTTGCTTGGGATTAATTTTGGGCTCGGTCGGAGCCCTGCGAATTTCGCTGTGGCCTTCGCGCGCCGAAGTTTACGGTCCGCACTATATGCAAGTTGCAATCACCGTGGGGCTTAGCGTTCTGGGAGTCGTGTTGTGGGGAACCATCACGGGCGCGATGCTTCCATTTATCTTGCGTCGAATGAAGCTCGATCCGGCCACGGCCTCGGCCCCTTTTGTTGCGACCCTTGTGGACGTTACGGGCTTAATCATTTATTTTTCGGTGGCGAGCCTGATCATGGCGGGAACCATTCTTTGACAAAACCGGGACTTTGGGGAGACGCTCGTCCCTTGGAGGTATCCTATGAAATCATTCATTATGTCCCTGGTTTTTTTGGTCACGTCAGCTGTTTTGCCAGCATCCGCCGGAATTTTGGTTGAGCCTTACCTTGGCTTGGAGAAGGGAAAGACCGTGACGGAATCCGGTGTTAACAGCGCGACTCACGATGGAAGCGCCGTGGTCCTGGGAGCCCGCCTGGGTTATACTTTGCCAATTTTGTTTTGGTTTGGTGTCGATTACAGTCTAACAACTGGCGGAAAAGGTAAAACCAGCAATGCTATTTTTGCGCAAGATTATGATTACACGCGAAGTGACCTTTATGCCGTGGCCGGATTCGATTTTCCAATTTTAGTTCGCGCTTGGTTCGGCTACGGTCTCATGAATGAAATCAAAACCACGGCAAATAGTATCACCGCCAACTACAATGGCGGTGCGCACACCAAAGTTGGCGTCGGATTCACCGGGCTTCCCTTTGTTTCGGTGAATGTTGAACTCTATAACCATGCAGCGACAAAAGTTGACGGGAACAGTTTCCTTCCGGGATTTAATTTCAAAGACGCGGGCTTCTTGCTGACGGCTTCATTGCCGTTGGATCTTTAGTTTCTGAGTCTTGATTCTTAAGCCGTCGGATTATCGTCAAAC
>JAYUPS010000370.1:0-2361 GCA_043759945.1 Bdellovibrio sp. | reverse complement strand
CAAGCGATTCATCACGTAGGGAATGTGCGGGCTTTTGATTCGCGTAATTAATTTGCCGTCCGAGTACAAACCCGCGCCCCCCTCGCCAAAACAGACGTTGTCGTCTTTATCCAATTTTCCGTAACGCCAGTATTGATTGATGCCTTTGATGCGAATTTCGGCACGGCTTCCGCGCTCAAATAGACGACAGGGAATGCCCCGCTCCACCAAACGCAAAGCCGCAAACAGACCCGCAGGACCGGAACCAATAATCAGCGGGCGATCGTCGGCTTTAAAATCCGCGGGCAAAGTTATTTTAGGAACATAATACTTGGGAGCCTGAATCGATTCGCCCCGGTTTGCGACCAGCACCGAATATATAAAATGCGGATCGTGACGTTGACGGGCATCTAGGGACTCGCGCAAAACCCGGTACTCGGAAAAACCGGGCTCGAGGAGCTCCAATTGTTCTTTGAGTTCTTGGTCGAGCCCGAGCTTTACGTCCTTCAAGATTTTCATTGTGCGAGTCTTTTACCATCAGTAAGTAGATTGGATGCACCTTTTGTTTTTGATCCCGAAGAATATTCTAAGCCGGTGGGTGGGTGGGCTGGTTCATCTGCAACTTCCGCTAAAATTGCGCGTTGTCGTCATTGAATTATTTGCAAAAAAGTATCGCATTAATCTGAATGATGCCGAAAAGCCCCTGGCGGAGTACATCTCGATTGGCGATTTTTTTACCCGCGCCCTGAAATCAGGGATTCGGCCGGTGGGGCAGAGCCCTTACGTTCATCCGACCGACAGCCTGATCTCGGAAGCGGGTGAGATCAACGACGGCCTGCTCATTCAAGCCAAGGGTTTAAAATACACGGCGGAAGAATTTTTAGGATCGGTTACCGATGCCTCGGTCTTTAAGAGTGGTGGGGCCTTTGTGACGTATTACCTGTGTCCCACGGATTATCACCGTGTTCACTCTCCCATCAAAGGGCAGATCTGGAGGATTCGGCACATCCCCGGGACCTTATGGCCCGTGAATCGTTGGAGTGTGGGACGAATTAAAAATTTGTTCGCGAAGAATGAACGGGTGGTTGTGAACCTGCAAACGAACCGGGGCGCTCAAATTGCGCTGGTCATGGTGGGAGCAACCAATGTTGGCATGATTTCGATGGACGCGGTTTGGAAGGGCCTTCGCACCAATCTGGTCGGGGTGTCTGAGCCACGGGAACAAAGTTTCCCGAAAACCATTTCCATCGAAAAATCGGCCGAGCTGGGAATTTTTCATATGGGCAGCACCGTCATAATGCTTTTTAGCCAAGAGGCTCTGCGAGAGTTGGGTCTATCCCCAAAAAGTTTGCAGGCGCTCAAAAATCGGCAGGTGCAGATGGGTCAGGCCACGTGAAAGTTGAATCTCTGCATATCTACCCGATAAAATCTTGCGCTGAAATTCAGCTTCAGGAAATTGAGGTTGGTTTGGCAGGTCCACTGCAGGACCGCGAATGGATGATTGTGGATGCTGAGGGAAAATTTCTGACTCAGCGAAGTCATTCTCAACTGGCGGTAATTCAGCCCCGGCTTCTGTCTGATACTCTAGAAATTACGATACAGAACAAGACTTTTGAATTGCCGCTGATCGAAGATGAAAATCCGTTTGAGCAAGTGCAAGTTCAAGTGCAAGTATGGTCGAGTAAATTAAAAGCGCAGACCCATTCCAACAAAGACCTGGCGACAGCGTTGAATGAGCATCTCAAGCAACCTGTAAAACTGGTGCGGTATGGCTCAAAAAGCCTGCGCAAGGCCAGCAAATCCGGCAGTGCGGGGCTCAGTGTGCAGACACGTTTTACGGATCGCGCACCGCTTTTGATCGTTAATCTGTCGAGCCTGCAAGATCTCAATACAAGACTGTCGAGCGAAAAACCGACAGAAAAATCGAGCGAAATTCCGAGCGCTCGTTTTCGACCCAATGTCGTGTTGTCGGGAAGCCCGGCTTGGAGCGAAGACCATTGGGATCACTTGCAGATCGGAGAGATTTTGGTGGAAATCAGTCAAAGCTGCGGACGTTGCCCGATCGTTAACATCGATCCCAAGACGGGCATCACCCAACCCAAAGAAGTCCTTCGAAAGCTTTCCGAGTTTCGCCGTCGGGGCTCAAGTATTAATTTTGGAGTTTTGGGTTTGCACCGGAATCTAGGAAAAATTAAAGTCGGAGACCTGGCTACAATTAAAGATCCGGTTTAGCCGAACATCTAACCTTGGACGGAACATTCCGTGTCGTGTGTTTCGCTCACAGAAACCTTACTCAACGTTGGCAATTCCGTTTTTAGAGCCTTAAATAAATAAACACACAGGTTTTCGCTGGTCGGATTTTCTAAGCCAGGAATCTCGTTG
>JAYUPS010000369.1:0-2364 GCA_043759945.1 Bdellovibrio sp. | reverse complement strand
TTAACCGGAGAGAACATCGAGATCGGTAAAAACCTGGGGATGTATTTCGGCTTTTACTTTTGCATGACGGGTTTGCACGGGATCCACGTTTTCTTGGGAATGTCTTTGATTGGTTGGGTTTTGTACCGCAACCAGCGCGGGGATTTTTCTCCGCATTATTTCACCGCGGTCGAAGGCGTGGGAATATTTTGGCACATCGTCGATTTAATCTGGATCTTTCTATTTCCATTACTTTATTTGGTGGGGTGATTTGTGGCGAATAAAATGACCGAACATCATGTAGTCCCGGCCCCTCTGCTGACGAAGATCTTGCTGGGTTTGATCGGACTTACGGTCTTGACGGTGGCGACCGCGCAAATGAACCTGGGAGCGATTGCTGGCCTAGTGGCTTTTGCCATCGCGGGTGTTAAAGCTTACTTGGTCATGGCTTACTTTATGGGTTTGAAATACGACAGCCAGTCCAACCGCGTGATTTTCAGCACGGGCTTTTTCTTTTTGCTCGTTCTGTTCTTCTTTTGTATTTTGGATATTTTGACCCGCGTGGCTGAGACCAGCACGCTTTAAGGTTCCCGGTGCTTAAGACCTTTGCGGATCTAACAAAATTTGGGATCGTAATCTTCGTCCTTCTGACGGGGATTGCAGGTTACGCAACCAGCTTTCAAATCGAATCGCCATTTTCATTTCAACATTTTTGGCAATTTCTTACGGGGCTCTATTTCCTGAGCTCCGGCAGTTTGGCTTTGAATCAGGTTCAAGAATACAAAATGGACCAAAAGATGGTCCGAACCGCAAAACGGCCGATCGCTTCAGGTCGGATCAAGCCGATCGCGGGCGGCATGCTGGCGTTTTTCTTTTTACTGGCTGGAACGATTCAGCTGTTTAAGGCTTCTGAGCTTTCAGCGGGATTGGGACTACTGACGGTCTTTCTTTACAACGGTGTTTACGTTTACTGGTGGAAACCCAAGTGGGTCTTTGCCGCGATCCCGGGTGCAATTCCAGGGGCACTCCCGATCACCATGGGATACGCGGCCAATTCTGAAAACATTTGGACTTCAGAATCCGTTTACTTGTTTTTGATTTTGTTTTTATGGCAGATGCCCCATTTCTGGGCCTTGGCATTGAGATACAAAAATGACTACGCGATGGGAAATGTTCCGACCCTGCCGGTCACCCTGGGCGTCGAAAGAACCCTGTTTCATATGGGCATCTACACTTTTTTGTACGTGATCGTGGCGCTCTCATCGCCCTTGTTCGTCAGGCCGAGCTGGATTTTTTTGCTGCTGGTTTTGCCGATTTCGGCGAAAGTGCTTTATGATTTTTTCAAACTTTTTCGGTCCAATGGTGAAAAAAATTGGCTTTCCTTTTTTCTTTGGACGAATTTAAGCGTCTTGATTTTCTGCTTTGTTCCGGTCATCGATAAATGGAATTTTCTGTTCATTAATCATAACTAGCTTCTCTACTGGTTTTGTGGCCTGAAATTACGTAATGCCGGGCGATTAAAGATCGAAATGGAAACAACATTATTCGGGTCCCCAGTGGCATTTCGCTTTTCATCAGGATCAAATTTACTAAAAAAATCGGGTAGATCAAAAGCGCTAGAGGCATAAAAAGAAAGTCTTCTGGATAGATCGAAGTGTATTTAACGCTAATGTTTTGAAAATTATTGCGCCGAAAGAGCATCATTATTGCTTGAGGTAAAAGTACGTTCCAATTCCCCTCATTGTTTGCGTAAAGCAATTTAAATCTTTTGAATGATCCGAAGAACATAAAACTCAATCGATCCCTAACCGTCATAGTATTGTCGTTGGTAACAATGAGAATACCATTTGAGTTTAAAGAGTTTTGAAAAGATTCAAATAAATTATAAATCCCATCAAAGCACATGACTCCGCTGATGCACGTGATGGCATCAAATTTTTCTTTCTTATTCGTTTGAAAAAATTCAGCGGCGGTCATTTTATTCAACCTAATAATTTTTTCTGAAGTTTCGGCAAGCACATCCACGCCGATGACTTTTAAATTCGGAAAAGATTTTTTCAAAAATCGGCCGAATTCGCCATTTCCGCAAGGAACATCCAAGAGCGTTTTTGGCTTCGAAAAATCCATCGCAGACTCGAGGGTTCTTATTACGGTTTGATTAACGCCTATTTGGGTGTTGGCTCTAGGTATGGTGCTCATATTGCCAATTGAATATTTTCTATTTTGAAAGGCAAGTCATTGTGAAATCGCTATTTCTTTTTCTTAACTACCAATGCTTTCACCAGCGCCGCGTTTTCCGAATTTTTTGGACCCTTAAATAAAGTCCATTGCTCTATGGAAGAGCCATCACCGAAAAGACACAGGTAAAACTCCTGGAGCTTGGCC
>JAYUPS010000368.1:0-2369 GCA_043759945.1 Bdellovibrio sp. | reverse complement strand
TGGAAGAAGCTAAAATCCGGTCTGGCCAGTTCCATCGAATCCATGAATTCAAAGATCCAAAAAGCACTGAAAGATTAATTTTTAAGGGCCAAATGCAGATTCGATAGGGCGGCCTTCGAAACTGCTGGGCACACCAATACCTAAAAGCCATAGCGCTGTTGCCGCCGTATCGACGGTCTTTATCTCCTGAACCAAGAGTCCTTTGTTGGCGCTGCCGCCATAGGCAATCCACGGAATCGTCATGTCTTCGGTTCGACGGGAGCCATGGGTGTATTCGTGTCCGCCATGGTCCGCGCTGATTAACAAAACCGAATCTTTCATCATGTTGGCACCTTCGAGTGCTTTCAAAATTCTTCCCAGCGCTTGATCCACGTTTTCTAGAGCCAAGATCTGCTCGCGGCTTCCCCAACCCAGCAAGTGTCCGGCAAAATCAGGATCCCGAAAATGAATCATCGTCAAATTTGGCTTCTTATTTACTAATATTTTGATCGCCGAATCCGCGACCCCCGGGGCATTTTTTTCAACCAGTTGAAAATCGTCCAGCGAATCTGGAATCTGAAGATGCTTGAACTTGGCTTTCGAGGCGATCAGCGCCGTCGAAAAACCCAGGCCGTGAGCGATTGAAAAAATCGTTGGTTGTTTGATAAAACCTTTTTCCGGGATCCAATCATTCCATAAAACGCCGTGGACTTCGGGTCCCACGCCGGTGGTCATGGACGTGTGCGACGGGAGCGTGATGCTGGGGAAAATCGTTTGTGCCGTCCAAGAAACCGAGCCATAAGCCGCCATCATTTTTAAATTGGGCATTTTGGTCTGTTCGATGACGTAGGGGGCGGCGCCGTCGATGCTAATCAGGACGACATGTTTTTCAGTTTTTGCCTTATGAGCGCAGCACACCAAAGGGAAGGTCAGAATAAAAACAGACAGCCACTTCATCATTTGAACTCCGGGTTGGGAATGCAATGATTCTAGCCGTAGATTCAGGTGTCGCGGGACGGATCAAAGTCTAGATATGCGGTCTAGATATGCGGTCTAGTTAGCCGGTAGTTCGGGATTCATTCTTAACAAAAATTTTAGCGACCACATCATGGTTAATCCATGACACGGGAGCCGCCGGATTAGGAAGGTCATTGATCATAAGCTTTCCGCACGCAGAAAACACAATTTCACTCAACACCGCGGTCATTAGATTTTTTGAATCCTTGTGCTGATCAATAATTTTTTGCGAGGCCGTTAACAGCACTTCCATTTGTTCGGCGGTGTTGTGATCGGGCCAGGTTTCATAATTGGATTGAGCTTTAACCGTTGGATGGTTGAGGGTTTTGTTGCAAGTCTCAAGCACGCTTTGCAGGGTTTCGGTATCTTTAAGCAGCGACTGACATTCTCGCATCACTGCTTGCCCGCGCGTCGCATGGGAGCCACCCTCTTTTTCTAAAGCCGAAATAAGCGGATAAAGCGGCACTTCCACGCCTTGGAAAATGCTCGAAGAGTTGGTCAAAATTTCGGGGCAATTGTAGACCGCCGTTTTTACGCCTTTGGCGCTCCACTTGCGTGAGAATTCCTCGAGCTCCATTTTAGCCCAGCCCTGCAAATAGGGTGCGTAGCTTTGCCACCGGTATTCGCTATTAATCAAAACTTCGGTTCCGTGATAGCCGTAAGCCGAATAGAAACAATTTCTGGTTTCACGAAATTGACTGGTTTCATCAATTAAAATATCAAAGGTCTCGGCGGTTACGGCGCTAAAATTTCTTTGGGTGATTTTGCCAAGTCCAGAATTCCAAAAGTGCCGGCTGGACATGTGCCGGTCGCCGGTTCCTTTAAAAACTTTGTTCATTAATGGCATAATAATACGAGCTCTTGGGACACCACCCGCCATTAAATGGGCAAAAACCACATTTTTTCCAGATGGAATTTGCTTTTCAACTTCTTGGACGAAGGATTTTACGTTCTTCCGAAACCGGTCCGAACCTTGAGTCTGCGCCTGATCCAGAATTTTTGAATCAACTTGGAAAGACTCCCAGTCACTCAGCTTGACGTCTTTCATCAGCTCCACCAAACAGGATCCATTTACTTTTTCCATATCAAAACCCGCTTCGAGCGGAATATTTATGAGAGGATTTTGAATTTCTTCCGGTGTGAGGGCGCGCAGTTCAAGTTCACTGGTGCGCCGACCGACGGTCGCGCGGATAATATTTAGCCCCTTGGCTTGGGCTGCTTCGACCAATCCGTTGGCGTAACCCCGCGCAAACAACTCTCCGAACAGAACCAAGTAATCACCCTTTTTGAGAACATCCGATTTGGGAAGAGTGCGCAGCGCCGAGTAGTTTTTCATTCCTCTGTGATAACGGAGGCTCCCGAGAGCGTCGAGG
>JAYUPS010000367.1:0-16889 GCA_043759945.1 Bdellovibrio sp. | reverse complement strand
AACTTTTTTGTTACTCTTTAAGTTGAGGGCAACCTCAAGATCGTCGGACAAAATAAAACCACTCTCAATGAGTAGCTTCCCGATGAAAGTATCGGAGTCCGCCAGATCGACTCCCACGATGGTTCCTTGGGCGAAGGTGACTCCAAAAACCTGATCCTTGGAATCCACGATATTTAAATGCCCGGAAATCCCTGAATGGGTCAAAAATCGGTAGATGAAAGGCAAATCAAATCCGTGGAGTTCTTCCAAAGACTCGAGAAGTTTTTTCTTATCTCGTTGGGTGGCATTGGTATTACTAAAAATTTGGTAGAGAGATTTCCGAGGATTGCTCTTTTCCACCTGAACCATCAGCTTATCCAGGTAGGGCTGCAAATCGCTCAGGTTAAAAGGCTTCCGTAAGAACACCGAAGCTTGCGTCGATCGACTGGATTCTTTTATAAAATTTGCCTCAATAAAAATTCCACTGACCAAAATCACGTCCATAACGGTTGCCGGAAATTCCTGGCGAATGCTCGCCACAAAATCGACTCCACTTTCGCCGGGCAGAAGACAATCGGCAACAAGCAGCTTAATTCGATTTTCACGCAGAAATTTGCGGGCTTCATCCCCGCCGGACGTGATCAAGGCCTCGACGCCCGCTTTTTTAAAAAAAGCTTGGAGCGCAAGCGCCTGCGTAGAATCATCTTCAAGAATTAAGACTGAAGCCGACAAAGATGTCTCCCTTACCTGACGACGAGGTCGTAATCTTTATCGGAAACGGAGGGCTAACGCTCAATCACTTTTTAAGAAATTTAAAGTATTTGGCCTCGACGACGTCCATTTCCATCTCTTGACCCGACTCGTCTTTGATCGAGGGCACGTGCAGCCCTCCGGATTCATCGAATTCTTTCCCATTCGTGAACAAAATATTTTTCTCGTTTCCGGAATCTTCGCTGTAAAACGGAACGTAAAATGACTGGACCTTGCCCAAAGTCGGCAAAAACCCCTGCACCATGTTGATTTGATCAACGATAATTTTCGGACATTCGTGATAAACCACGGGAACCTGTCCGGCACTGCCAATCCATTTAATCCACTCGCGGATACCACAGGAATTAATGCTTTTCACATCGTTAAGTAAAAGTTCAATCTGCTGGGCGCCTTCGAGTGAAAAAAGTCCGAAATCGACATCTTCATCGATCGTTCCGGTAACTTTCACCTGCCAAGTGGGACTGCCTTTGTCGATGTTCAGATTGAATTTGCTCACGGTATTTCCCCTTTTTATTCTAAAATATGTAAACTTTTGTGAATCGAAGCCCTTTGCCGGTGATTCAGGTTTAACGGAATTTGGCTCGTCACCGTCGTCATTTTTCCCAAGGTCACACCCAAAAACAACGCGGAACTGTGCTCAAATAAAATCACGCAACCCAAACCCGCTCCGCCTTTTTCCCGAACCAGATTCACAACCTGTCCTGCTCCCCGCTTGTAAACTTCGTTCATACGACTCAGAAATCGATGGATCTCTAGCGTGCCATAGGGATCGGTGCAAGCCAAGGCCAGGCGAGAGTCGTCAAAGCCCAACGAAATTTTTGCCGGAGTCATTTTTTCGTAACCATATTTTTCTTTTCCGGCCCGGATGGATTCTCGCGGAGCATCTAAGATTGCATTCATGTAAAGTTCTTCGAAAACGGCCCGTACAGACTCTTTGAGCACTTGCGACGGATTCGGAAGCAAGCCGTAAACCTGATCCAGGATATTTTGTTTTTGAGTTCCGTCCGTAAACGACCACTCCCCGCGATGGCAATCGTTTTTTTCGGAGCTATTCAAGACTGACCGAACAGGATCAGAAAAATAGGTGGTCGGCGAACCCGACATTCGAAGTGACATTTCAATATCTTCTTTGAACCAAGGGGAATTGAACTGGACAAACTTTTTCAGGGTGTGATCCAGAATAAACTGAACCACGTCCGCTGGTTGCAGCTCGATCCCAAAGCAGATGTCGCCGGGCTGACTCTCGCTCTTCCACATCAGGTGATGAATTAAGTTCTCAGGAGTGTTCAATCGACGCCACTCTTCCGGAATCTCAATTTTGTCTTCGCCCGGCGGGAGCGCAATTTTCATCAATTTCATCCCTACGACTCTTTCACTTCGACCATGAAAAATGTGATGTCATCGATCAACGGAGCATTCTGTCGAAATTCCTGAAATTTATTAGACAAGCGAGCCACGGCCTCGTTCACCGGGGGGAAATCAGCGTTGGCCACCAGCACGGCCTTTAAAAATTCGCGTTCGCCCCAGGATTCAGTTTTCTTATTTTGAATGTCGGGAATTCCATCCGTGTAAAACAGAATGCGATCACCCGGACCCAATTGCACCGAGGTTTGCTCAAAGGTCGTATCGCGACTTTGCCCTAACCGGGGATTATTGACTTCGTTTAATGGAATCAGGTCCCTTTTTTTAGGGGGCGAGTCGGATTTTTTGATCAGAAACGGACTTTCGTGGCTGGCGTTGGCGTAAGTCAAGACGCGAGTTTTCGGATCAAAACACGCCAAGAAAAAGGTCATCATAATTCGACCGCGAGAGACATCGTAGATGGATCGATTCAGCAGATTCAAAGCCGAAGCCGGCTCAACTTGCAGGCTTTCGATGATCGTCGAGGCCGACTTTGCGGCACTGGTGATCAAGGCCGCCGGAGCTCCGTGGCCCGTGGCGTCCCCGATCCACAAGAACACTTTTTCATTGACCCAGTTGTAATGCCACCAATCGCCGCCACACTCACTGGCTGGCTCGTAGTATCCGGTAACCTGAAGCGTCCCGATTTCGGCAGAGACCGGCGGAAAAAGAGTCTCCTGAACCGTTTGCGCGGTCTGAAGCTCGGCCTGCATTCGGGCTTTCTCGGCGGTTTCACTCAAGAGCCTCGAAACTTCCTCGGCCATTTTATTAAAACTTTTCGCTAAGCTACCGACCTCGTCCTGGGAAGTGACCGGAACCCGAATGTTAAAATTTCCTTGGCTGACTTTTTGGGTCGCTAAAAACAATTGAGTTAGCGTCGCCGTCAGATTTTTCGAGGCCACTAAACTGATCATCAAAGTCACGCAAATCAACAGCGCAAAGAAAATCAATGATTTTCGAATCAAAGTTTGGACCGCGGCCAGAGCCGCTTTTTTAGGAACGACCGACACGATAAACAGATTCCCAAAACCAACTTTCGAATAAGAAATAAGTATTTTTTCGTCTTGGGTGTTATTAACTTCTTCCGTTCCGGATTGAATATTCGACTCGGGATTTAGTAAGAATGGCAGGGGAACTGAGGATCGCAAGTCCCCGCTGTTTTGGGTCGAAGGACCCAACAATATTTCGCCCGTGGGGTCGATCAAAAAGTTTTCGGTGCCCCCCGGCGCCAGAAAAGCCTCCATCAAACCCTTAGACTTAAATTGTATAATGAAAAAAAGCTGCTGTCCTTCGGTGGGAAGATTTACGGTTTCTAAAATGTAAACTCTTTCATCATGAAACGGCACCATGACGACACGATTTTTTCCCTGAAATTTCTGAAACCACGCCGGACCCACTTGCAGCAGCGCAAGCTCTGCCTTTGCATCGGATCCCGACTTTTGCACGTGGGTGCGTTCTTGAATAATTCCTTGAGCGTCTTTCTCAAAAACTGCGACCCACTGCAAGGGGCCTTCATTAGAAATTAAGCTTTGAGAAACGGGACCAAAGGACTGATTCTCAGTCCAGTCTTGCAAGATAGGTCTGGCCGAAGAAAAAGCGGAGCCCCATTCGGCATTGGCTTGGGCCGAAAGAGTCCGGGAGATGCTCGAAGTTTGTTCAAAAACGTAGGCAATTTTATCAGATTGAAACACCTCGATCGCCAAAGCCAGATAGGCGGCCAGGACCACCAGCGGAATCAGCGTTAAAACCAACAAAAACTTAATCCTAAGGGAGATTGCCCGAGATGATTTCGCCATGTTTAGCCATTCTGAAACGATCTATCTGGTTTGTCGAGTTTAGCGATTACTTTGGACCTTGGTCCATCAACTAATTTCTGCCCGAAACCGAAAAAGAATCAGCAAGTTATGATATTAAAGCAGTTCGACACTAAAGAAAAATCGATCCTGTTGGCGGCACTTCTGAGCTGCTTTGCCCTGCTATACCTGCTGATCGATGATTCCCTGCTGACAGATTCATTCTCTGGAAACGAAAGCGAACTGATCGGAAAGCTGTCTTTTGCCTCGGGGGACGTCCGCCATAAAAACAACAAAGATTTCCAGTGGAAGAACGCGAAACAAGACCGCAAAATCTTTTGGGGAGATGGGGTTTTCACCGGCGGAAAATCGCGCGCGCACGTTGATCTGCTGAGCGGCGGTCGACTGGAACTGGATCCAAACTCTTTGGTTATTTTGACACCAAACAAAAAAGATTTAACCTTGGACTTGCGGTTCGGGCAATTCAAGGGCGACCTGAAAGGCCGCGACTTGAAAGTTCGTGTTGGAGGAGAAATCTTAACCGTCAGCGGGGCGGACACGGCCAACGGATCGTTGGTGGAATTCGGCCGCGATGCTAAACAGAATCTAGTGATCAACGTCGTCAAAGGTTCCGTGGACCTGAAGGGTGCTTCGGGATCCCGCAAGATTGTAACGGGTAAAAACGCTCGAATTAGTCCCGACGGAAAAACCATCGAGGAATCAGCGCAGCCGAACTTGATTGCACGACAGACCGCGAGTGGTTCGGACGTGGAAGAAACCGAGAGGCCAATTCGAGCGCGGACCGTGTTTAAGGACAATAAAACACAGAAAATAAAAATCCAGCTCGATGAAAATGGGAATCCCATCGAGAAACCAATAATCGATTTGAACTGGATACCCGTCGACGGCAAAGGTCAGACAGTGGTCGAGGTCTCGGAGGATCCAAACTTCTCTTCTATTGTAAGATCGGAAACTGTCGATGGATCTAATTTCCAGACCGAGGTCAAAGGTCCTGGCGTTTACTATGCTCGCGTGAAGCCTGCAGGCAATACCGATATCCCGTGGAGTCCAGCTCAGAGGTTTGACATCCAAGGAAATATCCTACCGCCCATCAAAGCTCCTGAATTGACCAGCAACAAACTGGTTATAGATCCCGAGCAGACCAACAAAACCAAGGTTCAGTGGACTTCACAAGAACGCGCCGAATCTTACAAAATTGAATACTCAAAAGACCCTGATTTCAAAACAGTCACCGAGAGCCTGACGACCAAAGATCTTAGCGTTGACTTTGTTGCGACCAAACCGGGTCGCACCTACTTCCGAGTCCAAGGGATCTCGGCTGGCGGCAAAGAGGGTGACCTCAGCCCGGTGGGGCAGGTCTTAGTTCCAAACCGCGCGTTGGCATTAAATCCTGTCGAGAGCCGCGAGGTTTTCGGGAAATCGCCCAAAGCGCCTCCGGAAACAATCGAAGTGAAAGTCAGTTGGTCGCAGTTAAAAACGGCGGCTCACTATGAGGTTCAGCTATCAAAGGATGTCGAATTCAAAAAAGAAGTTAAAACTTTCGTGACGCCCTCGAACTCGGGCGCGCTCAAGGTTTCTGATCCGGGCGATTATCACGTCCGAATTCGCCCTTTGGGAGCCAACAAAGCGCCCACGGGTCAGTTTACCGAGCCACAGAAATTCAATTACACCTACAAAATCCCCTTGGCTCAGCCCGTTTTGGTCGAGCCGATGGCCAGTAGCACGGTCTTCTTTCAGACGCAGGGTGGTCCTTTCTGGTTTGTTTGGAAGAAAGTCCGCCAAGCCGAGGTTTACGAGCTGGAAGTGGCCACCGATCCCGAGTTTAAAGATAAAATTGTCAGCAAACAGTCGGCCAACTCGCGCTTCTTGTTTGATGAAAAAGTACCATCGGGTCAATTGTACTGGCGGGTTCGGGCCTCAAACCCCGAGCGAGAATCCAATTGGTCTGAAACACGTGCGGTTAAAATTTTCTCGGGACGACGGGCAACGGAAGAAGAATAGTACGAAGAATAGAAAGACGAATAGGAAGTAAGTGGATTCGAAAATTTTTGATACTTTATTAGAGCCAATTTTTATCCTAAATGCCCAGGGTAAGGTCGTCTATTGCAATGAGCCGGCCTCGCTCATCTGCGAAATCAGCGCGCGCAAAATCTCACGTTCAACGCCATTTTTTGCAGAGATTATTCTTTTTGCCGATGAGATTTTTGGTCTTTCAACTTTAAAAGACCTGACGGATCCAACTCCCTATCAAGAAGTTCATTTCAAAACTCCTGCCGGCAAAACGGGTCGAGTTCAAATCTCTTTACAAGCCTTTGTCCCCGACCAGTGGATCGTCTTTTTCCGGGACGTTACTTTGGAAGAGACCCTCCAACGTAAATACCGCGCCGAACTTGAAGGAAAAGAATCCGTCATTCGCGATCTGCAAGAAGCCCGAGCTAAACTCGAAGACTATTCAAAAAACTTAGAAAAAATGGTGGCCGAGCGTACTGAGCAATTGTCGGCTTTGAACCAACAACTGAATGCGCTTTTAGATAGTCTGGGACAAGGATTTTTTATTTTCGGCCAAGATGGCAAATGCTTTCCCATTTATTCAAAGGCCTGCTTAACCACAATTGAAAAAACACCGGCGGGTCTGTCGGTCGAAGCCGCCCTATCACTCAATGAAAAAGGCGCAAACTCATTTAAACGTTGGATGACAACCCTTTTTGCCGAGATGCTGCCCTTTGAAGACTTGGCACCCTTGGGGCCCAACCGGTACAAGCACTCGGAAAATCGAGACATTGAATTGACCTATTTCCCTCTGCGCAAAGACAATGGTGAAATGGAGGGCGTGGTTGTCGTGGCGACCGACATCACGGAGCTTGTGGATTCTCAGCGCCAAGCCGAAAAAGAGAAAAAGTTCGCGCAGATGATCTTGCATATCGTGCAAAACAAACGACAGGTGCTTGGATTTTTAAAAGAGGCCGAAGCCCTGATTGCTGATTTGCATTTCCAGTTGAAAGAACCAGAGATTAATTTCGAGCTGACTTTCCGTGATTTGCACACCCTTAAGGGCGGAGCGGCCTCGTTCTCCCTCGCTGACGTGGCCGAAGCCGTTCACCACGCGGAAGACTTGCTCGCCCTATGGAACAAAGACCGGGACCCAAAAATTCGCACGGAGCTCACGACCCTATGTCATACTTTTCCGACTTTGCTTGATCAATTCATCGATAAAAATCGCACGTTGCTCGGGCAGAAATCTGGAACTTTGGAAGTTTTAAAAGAAGTTCAAATGTCCGATTTAAAACTTCACCATTCCAAGCTCCCTGATGACTCCCCGTTCAAAAAAGAATTCTTCGAGAAATTTTTATTGGAAAAAACCGAACACATCTTCGGCCATTTTAACGATCAGATCCGCCAGGTCGCCAATCTCGAGGGGAAAATCGTCGGGAATTTGATTATCGGAAACCCGGAACTCCAGCTATGGCCAGAACCCTACGAGTCCTTGTTTGCTTCGTTCATTCATGCCTTTCGAAATTCGGTGGATCACGGCATTGAAACTTCCAGCGACCGGGAAACCGTTGGCAAACCGTCGGCGGGACAAATCGGAATCGAAATCAGCCGCGTCGGGGAAAATTTGCAGTTCAAAATCTGGGACGACGGCAAGGGAATTGACCCCGATGCCATTCGCAACAAACTGCGAAAGCTGGGCCTCGATCAACACGCTTCAAAAGACGACGAAGAAGTCATTCAACATGTTTTTGAAAGTGAATTCACAACCAAGGAAAGTGTGACGGCGACTTCAGGCCGCGGCGTGGGTATGGATGCCATTCAAGCTTGCGCAAAAGACTTGGGTGGAAAAGCCTGGGTGACCTCGAGAGCCGGCGAAGGTTCTGAAGTCTATGTTGAAGTGCCTTGGCTTGACGAGCTTCCTGTGAAATTGAAAAAGTCCGCGTAGAGATAAACCATCGCAAACTATCTCAAAGGATCGCATTATTCCTTGCGAATTCAAACTCCGAACTGAAGACTAAGAAATCGGAGGTTCTATGCAACGGTTTTCAATTTTAATTCCCGCCTTATTGGCCCTTAATTTTTTGTCTTCCTGTGCCCACCACAGAGATGTCCGTCCTGGCCCTAACGGCGTTCATCGTGTTGTCATCCCGACAGAAGACACTGATCAGGCCGCAACCAATGGTATGAATCAGGCGGAGCATTTTTGCCAGGAACGGTACAAGAATCATGCGGTGGTCGTCAGCGAAAATAAAACCTACACGGGATCCATGAAGGAAGAGGATTACAAACGCGGGAAAACAGTTTCCAAAGTGGCACAAGCGGTGGGCGGAGCTGCCTTTGTTTTTGGTGGAAAAAATGAATCCAATGCCGGCGGAATCGTCGGACTGGGAGGCGGTATTGCCGACGGCGTGCTGGGAAAAGGTTATCAGTTCAACATGGAATTTAAGTGCGCGAACTAAATCGAAGGTGGACGCGGAAAAGGCGCGGAAAAGGTGCGGCGCACCTTTTATTTAGGCAACTTGGCCCAAACCATTTTTAATTTGTCTTCAAAGTTTTTGGCCGCAAAAGGCTTCACAATGTACTGACTGACGCCGGCTAAAATAGCTTCGGTCACTTGATCTCGCTCGGACTCGGAAGTTAACAGCACGAACGGAGTTTTGTTAATGACGTCACTGGCGCGGACCTGTTTTAGAAATTCAAGGCCCGTCATTTTTGGCATGTTCCAATCCGAAATGATAAGCTCCACCGGCGCGCCGTTGTAATGAGCTTTCAACGTGATTTCCAAAGCGCCCTCGCCATCGCTGGCTTCAACGATATTTCGATAGCCCAGGACCCGGAGCTGGCTTTTAACAAGGTCACGAATGGCCGGCATATCATCAACGACTAAGATGCGCGTGTTCGGTAGAAACATACCTAAAACTAGCTTAAAATTCCGAGATCCACAAGAAATCGGCTCTTGGGCCGTCTTCGGTCGAGGGTAGTACCGCGGCTTTTTTTTCTTCCGCCGACAAACCTGCCAGGTTCACAAGGGAATGAGTTAAAATATTTTGTTTCGGAACTCCCCAGACCTGCAGCCGATCGGGAAGTCCTCCACCGTACTGCACGTGAAATTCACCAACAAGGATCACAAGGACCTGGTCTGGATGGGACGTCAGGAACTGGCTGGCTTTCCAAGCCATCGTCTCGTCCCAGGCACTTTGCGCCATGAAATAATTTTCTTCGGCTTCTTTCGTTGGCAAGTGCCCCCCAACGGCTTTCAAGAACCGACGAAAGTAAGCCTGATTTCCACGCTCCAAACGCGGCGGTAATTTTGCGGCTTGTTCGGGAGTGAGCGAAGCCAAACCCCCCTTAGCAATTTGACCCGAAATAGCTCGCGGCAAATTCAGCGCCAGGGTCTTGGAATTTTCTGAAACAGGAAACATCACTTGGTCACGGTAAAAATTAAAATCACCCGACCAGCGAATGGATTTCAAAAAATCCGATTCGTTCATCATTCCCAGTTGGAACGCATCCACGTGGGGTTGATGGGGGTACTCGAAAAATTCCATTCCGACGCTCACACGAAGCCCCTGCATTCGCAGCTGTTGGAGGACCCTCATTTGATAATTTTGATGAACCAGGGAATAATGTTCCTCGCCGATCAGTACAATTTGCCCCGGGCGAACCTGACTCAGGCTGGATTCCAAAGTCACCGAAGTGACACCGTCTTTTTGCAATATCAAAGGCTCGGGAATTTGAGCAAAACTGTGAGTCAAAGACAGAGAAACAAGTGTGGAAACCAACGTTAAGATCACCAGAAACTCCTTGGAGACAGGGGAGACTTAAGTCTAAACAGCCATCATATGTAGCTGTAACTACCTAATATTACAGTTTATTTTTTACAAGACCAAGGTCTACAAGCGCAGGCAATTTTCCGAATTTCACGTGTTGTTCTTGTTGCGGATCGAGACTTCCTTTGATAGACCCTTGGATTCACTGAATCATTTGTCAGAACATCTATCAGTCCCGAGGACCCTATGGCTAAGAAAAATGCGCGAATCATCGTTACTTTGGAATGCACCGAGGCTCGTGCCGCCGGCACGCCCCCGTCTCGCTACACCACAAAAAAGAACCGTACCAAAACACCGGGCCGCATGGAAAAAATGAAATACAATCCAAACATGCGCAAGCACACCCTCCATCGCGAAACGAAGTAAGTCTTAGTGATCTTAACCGACGCTAAGATTCTTTCTTTCATCGAAACGAGGGATATTGTTATCACTCCGTTTCGTAAGGAGAGCTTGGGATCCAATTCCTACGATGTTCATTTAGGCACGACCCTAGCCCTTTACGAAGACCATGTTTTAGACTCCCGGCTTCACAATAAAATTAAGACTTTTGAGATTCCCCCGGAAGGCTTTGTTCTACATCCCGGACAATTTTATTTGGGCGTCACCGAAGAGTACACGGAGACCCACAAACATGTGCCGTTCCTGGAGGGTAAGTCTTCCGTTGGCAGGTTGGGTATCGACATTCACGCCACGGCCGGAAAAGGGGACGTCGGATTTTGCAATTACTGGACACTTGAAATTTCTGTGAAGCAACCGGTCCGCGTTTATCCGAAAATGCCCATTGGACAGCTGATCTACTTTGAAATTTCCGGCGAGATTATCACGTCCTACGCCAAAAAATCCTCGGCTAAGTACAACGAAAAGAGTACGAAGCCGATGGAATCCATGATGTTTAAAAATTTTAAAGACTAATCTCTGGCGACTTCCGTTATCGAGTCGTTCTTGCTTTGGCTGTCAGCACCGCCAGAATTTTTGCTAGTTTTTTTCGGTCGGCTTGCACCGGCCAAGTGGCGCGGCTCACCCAGTCTGCGGCGAAGAAAACTTCGTCCAAAGGGCTCTCCGGGGCGTTTCCGTAAACCAAAATATAAGCAAAAAGGGCCTGCAACCAAGCGGGATCATCAAATCCGGACACTTTGGAAAGTAAGGGCCGGAAGGCCGGTTCAATCTGCAGGGCTTCCGACAGGACAATGATTCCATCTTTGTTGGCGTCCCCTCTTCGCATTACGGCTTCTATGTATTGCACGATATGCGGGAGCATCGACAGGTCCGTCGCTAAGATTTTTCGTTGATCCGCAGACCAACCGATGGCCGTGAAAAGATCTTTGAACATTTCCCGTTTTTCCCCCAGATCCAACTTGTTTAGGAAGCGAACCATTTGGGGCATCGAGGAAAACTCACTCGGGGCGATTTGAACGACCGATTGCAATGCACATTCGGTCTCAAGGCGAGATAACTTGCCGCAAGCTTTTTGGGTGGCCACCGCCAAGGGACGATTGATGTTTAATCCAGACAAAATATAAGCAAATATCCACGTTCCCTCGTGAAAGCTGAGCACGTCATTGCCATCGGCCTGCGGACTGAACAAATTGGCCTCTAAAAAACGGTTCTTTGCAAAACGCTCATTGGCCGGATCGATCAATCCAAGTTCAATCGCCACGCCCCGAAAGTCGTTGAAGACCTCGGCGACTTCGGTGGCCTTCAGAAAATCCAAATTAACGGCCCGATTCAATTCGTCGGCGTAACCGCGAAACATCCATCGGACCAGGGCCCGCACCGTATTGAGCCGAACCAAAGAGGGTTCATCGTAAGATTTATTTTCATCCGGGTTAAGATACATGCGCCCTTCGGGGGTTAGCGCCATCGAGCTATTTCCCGCCAAAATATTTGTTATCTCTTTTGAAATTTCTTTCCCTAAGACCGTATCGGACCCCAAAGAATCTCTCAGCTCTTCTTGCGTCCACTCGGGCTTCTGATCCAGCAAAAGATCCATGGCTTTTTGTGTCCTAAAAAAAGCGTTCACTTCGACAAATAAAGTCTCTATGGCGGTCAGGGAAATCGCGGATTCCCATTGACTCGCAAATCTTAATTCCGGCGAGGTAAAAAACCGCTTTACAATTTTCTGCACCAAAGAAGTCACAAGTCCAAAGGACAAATCCAGCTCGGTCAACTTAGCCTTCTGCACCTGTTCAAAAACCACAGCGACTTCCCAGGGCTGAATACCTAGCGAATTTCGAACCCGCACGACTTGTTTCAAAGTTTCGTGAACTTGACCTGATAAAGTTTCAGAATCCTGTAGGCTGGAACCACGGAGCCAACTCTCCTGTTTTAAAAAATAGTGGTAGAATAAAAATTTGGTGTAAATCCGCGCACCGTTAGCCAAGAGCGGCGGCCAGCTGTCTTGGCCCACCACACTGTTAAGACCCGAGCTTTGATTTTGCCCGGCCAACCAATCATTCAGCAAAAGGTCTTTCACCGACACTCCAAGATTCAGGTACCGTTCCACAACCTGGCTGACAGGTTGGGCTCCAGCCTTGGGCGGAAACGTGATTTCATAGGATTTAAACAGGGAGACCAGATCTTTTAAATCATAAGAAGCCTGGAACAAAGATCCCAGATTTTCGGCTATTTTTAACAAATCCGCTTCGGCTAAATTAAACTCGAGTCGTGCCTGGGCCCGCGTTTTTTTATCGAGCACCCAGTTTCCACCATAGATTTCAGCCCATTTTTTATAAAGCTCCGCCACGGCTCGCACCGAATTTAGTTTGGTCCGCGCGGTTTGGAAATCCTGGGGAGTGAATTCGTTTTGGTTGCCACCCACCAAAAGAATCTTGATCTTCATCAACTCGCTCATCAAATCCGGTGAGATTTTCAAAGATGGAAAAACCTGCTCCGCCTGACGAAAGATTTCTAAAATCTCTGCGACTTCCAAGCGGGACGAGGGTTTTTGCGAGATGAATTCCCCACAAGTCAGCATAAGATCATCGATGGATTTAACAGCCAGACGATAATCAGGCGCCGAACTCATCGTGGGCGGTGCCGTTTGCACAAAATAGTGGTAACGCAGGTAAAGCAAGTACGACTGCACCCCGAGCAGACCAAACTGACGCCATTCGGTCGCGAGCACGACGGTTTCATCGGTGCCCATCAAAGATTTTTTTAATTTTTGAAAAAGTGGCAATCCCTTTTTTAAAGAATCTATGAAAGACCAATCTGCGGCGTACAGGATTTCAAATTCTTCCATGAGTCGAAGAAAATTTGCAATTTTGTAGCTCTGACCCTTGGCCTCGATCCGCGAGGCCATCTGAATCAGGGCTTTCTCCGCGCGAAGTTTTGCGAGATCAAATTCGAATTCTGCGGCGGGGATGCCTTCAATTCCACCGGCACTGACCGACCAACGCTTCGTCAAAATTTTCATGGAGGGTAAGATTTCTAGAGACAGGCCTTCGATCTCGGAAGCAAATAGAATTAGATCCTCGAGCTCTGGTCGGGTTAGGACTTGGATGGACCCACCGAAAAAAACCTGCTTGAGGCGCATAATTTCTTCCATCAAACCCGGAGAAATTTTAACCCCTTCTTTTAAAAAGTAACCCTCAAAGAATTCTTTGAGCTCGGTCGCCTGGTAACCCTGCGGTTGTTCGCCCCGAATTTTATTCTTAAAAAGCTGAAGCGCTCCAGAAAAACATTGCCAGCCCTGAGAAACCTCGGCCGGCTTGGCTTCCCCGGCAACAAAGGCTTGCAGGATCGGCAGAACATGTTTTAGACACCGGATTTCGCTGCCGATTTTGTTCGGCGGAGGTTTGGGATTTGCTACTTTTTCGCCCCAGGGCAAACGTTGGCAACCCAAAACTAAACATCCCGAAAGCAAAACAAGAGAAATTTTAGTAAACATAACTTAAGCCTCCAAAAACGCGGTCATTCTGGCGGTACCGATTTAAAAAACGCGTGTCGTTTTGTTGGGCTTCCGGATCATCCACGCCCAAACTGTCCACTCCAAAACTTAAGAGCCAGGCCCGTGCGACAGCATACTCAAGATTCAGACTGACCAGGGTGCCCAATTGATCGAATTCCCGCAGATAGCGAAAAGTGCTTTTTAGTTTATTGGTAACGGGAACATTCAAGGAAACCGAGGCCGCATTGGTGTACTGTAATCGATCGGGAATCAGCTGCGACTGCTCGATCCCGCGGGTGTCATAATCGGTGGAATTTTTACTGAGCGCTTTGAGTCCGTCCAAGCGCCACTCAATTTTTCGATTGAGCCAACCGGCCGGCACCACCGAACTGAAAGAGCTCGTCAGTATTGTTGCGGGCTGAATTTGCTGCTGGATGAAGTCGGTTTGAAAACCTTTGTTGTTCACCCGGTTTTCAACTTTTTTAATTTCTGGACGATCTTGAATTACCGAAAGGCCGGCCACCGTCGAGCCCCGCCGAAAGCCAATGTCAGCGGCCATGATTTCGTGCCGGTGGGTCACGGGATTTAGTTCGATTTCGGCTTTGGCATCCGATTCGGCGACTATCAAATTAGTTTGAGTCAAAATCGAAGCGTCGTAACGAAAAGACAAAGCGTTCACCGCTTTTCGTCCGTAAGAGATCGAAGCCCAAGGCCCGGCATCGACTTCGCCCACCCGCAACCGGACTCCATAGCTGGGATTGTTAATGATCTCTGAGGCCGGGGGGATTTGCAGATCATAAACCAATCGCGTGTCTTTGCCGACGATGGACTGAGAATTTGGCAATGACCGAAACCACCGGCTTTCCGAGACGATGGCGCCCTGACTTTCCGAAATTTCAGGGGTCATTGTCGGGACAAAGATCGGCGAAACAAATCCCAAGAATTGTAAATTCGAAGTCTCAATATTCAAGAACAAGCCCGTGAGCCCCTGCCCCTTTAACCGCAAACCGTCATGTTGAAACAGGGGTTCCCACAGGCCCAAGTTCCAATCGCGATCGGCTTGGTTCCAATATTCAAACTTACGACCGGCACTTAATTTGTAGACGCTCGAAGAAGACTTTATCTGTCCGTAAATTTCTTGGACCGCAATGTAATCGTAATTAAGGTTCGTGGATTTCCCGGCGCTGATATCGAGCCCTGAGCGCAATAAATTAGTTTCCCAAGCCCCGCGAAAATTAACTTCCAACATGTTGTTTTGGCTCAGCCGAGGGTCGGCCGAAACCTCGGTGGGATATTGAAGACTTTCTGCTTTGATCGAAATCTCAAAATTTCTAGGGGCGACTTGGGGTGCAAATTCGCGGAGCGAGTCCACCGATTCTTGGGCCATCGCAAAATCATGCAGACCAATCCCAAACACGATTGCGGACGTGAAAATCACCTTGAGCACGAATTCCCCCCGAAGTTCGCTCGAAGATGACTTAATTTATTTGAATTGGATAGCTACCCGCCGTCATTTAACGTGTCACGTCATTTGCGAGGGTGTTTGGCGACGGATTCCCTGTTGGACAATTTTCCGGCCGCTCGATAAGTTTTCAGGCATGAAAGAAATTACCGAGCTCTTGCAGGCCATGTGGATTGATTACGGACAAATGAACCCCGCCGCTTTAAAAATTCAGCGGGCGCTCGAGAACGAGGGCGAAACCGTGCAGAACGACCATATCGCTCTGCGCACTTTAAACTTGCCCCATCTAGGGATCGAGGCGCTCTCGAAATTTTTTAAAAATCAAGGCTATAAAGAGGCCGGTGACTATATTTTTAAAGACAAAAAGCTTTACGCCAAACATTACGAACATCCGGACACGACTTTACCAAAAATTTTTATTAGTGAGCTGGAGTTGGAAAAAGTCTCTCCCAAGGTAAGAAAAATTATGGAAGCTTGCGGAGAAAAAGTGACGGCATCTCGGGTCGAAGCCAAAGATTTTACGATGTGCGGGCGTCCCTGGGAAATGAGCTTTGAGACTTACGAAGAACTGGCAAAGGAAAGCGAATACGCTTCGTGGGTCGCGGCTTTCGGGTTTCGGCCCAATCATTTTACCGTGAATGTGAATGCGCTCAAAAAGTTTCAAGATTTGAATAAACTAAACTCGTTTGTCGAGAAGCTCGGACATCGGTTGAATCAGTCCGGCGGGGTTATCAAGGGTTCACCGGAAGTTTATTTGGAACAAAGCTCCACCATGGCGGAAAATATTCCCGTAAAATTCTCGGAGGGCACTTTTGACATTCCGGGATGTTATTACGAGTTTGCGAAACGTTATGCACTACCGAACGGGAAGCTCTATCAGGGTTTTGTCGCGAAATCGGCAGACAAGATTTTCGAGTCGACGAATAAAATGTAGCTTTGATTCGCTACGCGGCTTTTATTGAATTAATTTTTGGAGCTACCCGGGATAAAGTTTCCTGATCGTTGGCTTCTTTTTCCCATGTTCCGTGCGAATCTAAAAAGATCCTGACAAACTGCAGATCAAACTGAGTGCCCGCAAATTTTCGAAGTTCCTTGTAGATAACATCGACCGGGAGTCCTTTGCGGTAGGGGCGGTCTTGCGCCATCGCATCCAAAGTATCTACGACCAAAATAATTCTTGAGATCAATGGAATTTCTTCTCCCGAAAGTTTGTCGGGATATCCCTGCCCGTCAATGCGCTCGTGGTGACCACGAACGGCCGGTAACACGTGACCGAAAAATTCATGCGTTGCTAAAGGTTTTACGATTTCCTCGCTCAACACGGAATGAGATTTCATTTTTTCGTACTCTTCCGTCGTTAATTTTTCTGGCTTGTGCACGATGGCGGCTTCGATACCCATTTTGCCGACATCATGGAGCAGTCCCGCAAACTGAGCGACCTTCTGCTGGTAAGGGCCTAAGCCCGCCGCTTTCGCCAAGCGCAAAGAGTATTCGCCCACCCGCAAGCAGTGAAAAAACGTCATCGGATCCACAGATTTAAGCGAAGCCAAAATACTTTCGGTCGAGGAATAGGCCCATTCCGGAATGTCGCTGTGACTGCGATCGCTCAGCACTGATGTTAAATGGTTTTTACCCCGCATGTTAACTTATCGGATTCCCAACCAAGAACTGTAGGAAATTCAGGACGAAAGTGAGGCACACTCCGGGCCAGAATGAGACACAAAATGATTCAAATTAAGACGGAAGATTTT
>JAYUPS010000366.1:0-5851 GCA_043759945.1 Bdellovibrio sp. | reverse complement strand
AACTCGGGGAAGCAAATTGCTGAGCCGACGCCACTACTTAATGTACAAAGCGAACGACGAGCTTAGTTTTCGGGGTGGCCGATTTTATCCATCATTTGGACTTCAGCTTCCGGATCATACTGCGATTATAAGACGTGGTTTAGGCTGGGATCAAAACCGCGAGACGTATAATTTTGAAACCGCATGGCAGGGTGAAAAATGGCAGTACTTTGCAACTGCAGTTTTTGGTCGACCTGATGATAAGACTGTTGACCGTCAAAAAGGCGTAACCCTTTCGACTGCATATCAGACCGCAGGAAGTTCAAAGTTTGGATTTAGTTATTATTATGGTGAAAATCCTGATGTGATCAGCCATTATTTTGGTCCTTACACGATTATTCCATTAGGCGAGAAATTTTATGTGATGGGTCAGGTTACAGGGACTCGTAATTATATTTACACAGCTAGCGAACATCAGTGGGGATTGGTTGATTACCTAAAATTAAACTTTGAACCCCATAAAGGGATTCATTTTTTCGTCAGCCAAGAATTTTCTCAGACTAATTTAAATTCACAGACGACTCGAATAGATATTCATTCACTAGGTTTGCAATTCTTTCCGCGGCCGCACTTTGAGTTTCAAGTAACGGCCTACAAGGGATATTCGCAAGGAACTCAGAATACACCAACTGAGGGTCTTAATCTGCTGATGCATTTTTACCCGTAAGCTGGTTTGAACTTTTAGTTGTTCGCCGCTCCCATATTGATCCACTGTCGAACGGTCTCTTTTTGTTCGAAGCTAAGCGGCGGACCTGATGCAGGCATTTCATTTTTTTGCAGAACTTCATATAATTTACTTCGGTCAGCACGACCACTTTCAACTTCGTTCATCAATGCTGAGTACTGTTGTAAGACAACTCCACCTTTTCTTTGAACTGTATCGTGGCATGATAAGCAACGTGTAGCGATAATGTTAGCCATGATCGAAGAAAATTTTGGCTCCAGCGGAGGTAACGGTGGCGGGGCTTGACCACCTCCCACAACGCCACCCACAGGGGCATCATTTTTTGCCCCGTTTTGAATCCATGTGGCAATCGCTTGTTTGACCTCGGCTGAAAGTGCGGGACCGCCCGGAGGCATCGAGTTGTTGTTGATGCGTTGGAAAAGAGTACTGCCCGTGGAGTTGCCCGCCAGAACCCGACCACCGGCCATCACATTGTCATAGCTCGACAAATCATAACCCGCCGGCGAACTGGCACCCCGGTGACAAAGGATGCATCGCGGAGTCAGTACATTGGCTTGAATCCAAGCAAACGTCGGAGAAATTGCCCCACTGGCCGGAGGATTGCTGCCGGCCGGAGGAACAACGGGAGCCGAACCACCGGGTGCGGCTTCTCCAACGGTTGTTTCCGGCGAACCGTTACTGATCCAGTCGTAGATGGCTTTTACTTCCCCTGTCGACAACGGCGTTCCGTTCTTGGGCATTTGCCCGCCGGAAACCATTTGATGAAGACGGCTGGCTTCGGGATTTTTAGCCGTGATAAACCCGCTGCTCATCAAAGCATTGTAACTGGCAAACTGAGTGTGACAGGCCAAACACTTGGGCTTAAATATCTTAGTATATAAAAGATCAAATCCGGCGACACCAGAGGAACTTGCAAAGGCATCCTGGCCCTCGGGCAGCTTTGAGGGACGACCACAATTGTTAAACATGAGCATCAAAATTGTCATGACAATCACGTACAATCCGGCTTTCAATTTCGTTGTCCCCATAAAACCCCCCTTGATGTAACTGATGTAATCATACTAGCGGTTCACTATTCCCGACAGGTTCTATATGTTTTGCAGGCAAACGTCTTAAATTGAAGCCTCAGTTTGATAATCCGGCAAAAAAGCTAAGAGCAGCGTTAACTAAAGGTGCGGTAGATTTAATTGATCCGGAGGGAAGAATGAAATCCAAGGTCATTTATAAACCAATTATCTTAGTCACGGGTTGCAGTTCGGGCTTGGGCTTAGCAATTGCCGATCTGCTTTACCGCCAAGGGCAATACCGGGTGGTTGTGACCTCTCGCCCTGAATCCCAGGATTTCCTTAAGCAAAGATTCGTCGAAGATGAACGTTTTTGGATTTTACCTTTGGACGTAACTTTGGATATGGATCGGCATCGATCCATCAGCTTAATTGAACAACAATGGGGGGGAGTGGATATTCTGATCAACAATGCCGGCATCAGTTACCGTTCCGTTGTGGAACACATGTCAGAACAAGACGAAGAAAAACAAATGAACACCAATTACCGCGGGCCCATGGGTTTAATTCGTCTGGTATTACCCGCCATGCGAAAAGCGGGACGCGGAAAAATTATCAACGTTTCCTCTGTGAGCGGAATGCTCGCCATGCCGACCATGGCCTCTTACAGCGCTTCGAAATATGCCCTCGAGGGTGCTAGCGAGGCCCTGTGGTACGAAATGAAGCCCTTGGGAATTAACGTTTCCCTAATACAGCCGGGATTTATCAAATCAAAATCTTTCGAAAAGGTTTACTTGAGCGCCGGAGCTCGGGCGGCCGAAAGATTGGGCGGAGCTTATGGCGACTACTACCAAAATATGACGCCGTTCGTCCGGGAACTTATGGGACTCAGTCGCACCACGCCGGATTCTATTGCGAAACTAATTCTAAAAGTTATTCAGACGGAAAATCCACCCTTATGGATCGCTGCTACGGTCGATGCTTTTTTCTTTTACCATCTCCGCCGATTGATTCCCCGAAGATGGTTGCTTCCGCTTCTTTTCAAAGCCCTGCCAAATTCAAAAAGTTGGGGCCAGGGGTATTCCCTTCGTCGGGCCCCCAAACCAAGTTGGTTGAATCGATGGTGGATCCGTGAAGAACCTTTGCCGGTAACATCAATTCCAAAAACTGAACCGCCAGAGCTTCAGCTTCGTACGGCGAGTTGACCAGGGGCCAAAGGGCTTTCAACTCGTTAGGAAGAATTTGTATTACGGCCAATTGCAGATCGGGCGATTGCCATTGATCCAGAAGCGACTTCAGCGTCTTTACCAAATGCCAGGTGTGGGTGTTCATATCTGAAATCAAATATTCAAACTGCTCTTGGGCCCGGGGGCTTTGGGAAATGATCTTTTCCCCGGTGCCATTTAGGATGAGGGCTTTCATCCAATTTGAAAAGACGACCTGGCGCTGGAACTCGGCCGAATCTTTGGTAAAAAAATGACTGGCGTGGACCAGGTCGTGGATCAAAAAAGAAACAAAATCTCTGCCATGGTCTTCAAAATCTAAAATCTCATCCTGTTGAAGCAAAAGACTGACCACGCGTTGACCGCGGGATTGAAACTCCAACACCTGTAGCGGCGTCGGTTTGGTGAATGTTAGAACCAAAGAAATTTCTCGATGGTACCATCGATCTAAAACTTGATTGACGTGGGTTGATAAAAATTTAAGTCGTTGCGGCAGGAGTCTTGCCTGAAAGTTGCCAACAAAATTTCCATTGTGAAACTGGGGCCCGAAGGCATCTTGCCAAACGGTTTGAATAACCTGCGCGCAAAGTTCTGCCGGGTGCAAAGACCCAGTTTGAAACTGATCCTGAAGCTCCATAAACCGGTGATGCCAGGGTGCTAAGAATTTGTGGCGAAGGCTTCGCGCGATACGGGTCTTTTTCAAGACCTTCTTTTGGGGTAACTTTTGGGGTAACAGTTCCCTTTTTGGCACCTAAAGACCCAGATCGTCTCTGGCCTTTTGTTGACCAGGATCGATTCCGAAGCGACGCTGATGAATCACTGAATCCACTTTCATTTCCACCTGACTTTGCGAATCTTCCGAAGGCTCTGCCAAACCTTTGCGAAAAAAGCTCGCGCCAAAGACTTCCGTCGCGCCCAGAATGGGGCGGTTGCCGCCACCCAAAATCAAAATGGATCCATCCGGAATATCGTTAGTTCCATTGATTGAACTTAGTGTGGCGGCGACCACCTGCTCTGAATTCATGACGTCTTTTTCGACACCGCGAACCACGTGAGCCAAAATATATTTTTTTGGATTTAAAGGGTCTGCCTTAAAGGCGATGTATTGGCGTGAATCAGATTTTTCACTAACAAACAAACGATCGAAGTGAAAGATGCCAGCAACTTCCAGGTCTCCGTCAATGGTTTGCGCCGTCACTTCTGTGCCCGCGCCAATGATGCCATCAAAAAACTTAACCGGAAATTTGGTTGTTTTTTTTCCGCTCGGTCCTTCGCCCGCCAAAGTGTAAAGCTCAAAGGCGGTCCCTTTAGCCACTGTCGCCGAATAAAATCCATTTTTTGGCTTTACGGTTTTAAATTGTTTCAAAAGACCGGCTTTTTTTTCAGTCAATTTCATTTTAATGATCACTTGATGCTGATGGCGCGATTCAAAAAAGGCAATGTGATGGCCGATCGAAAGATCGGCGCCCAACAACATAAAACTATGACGAGCGATGATGTCTTCGTCGTTTTTCTCATAGTCGTAACTTCCCGATTGAGGGTTCAAATTAAAATGTCCACCGTGCTCGTAAATCTTTTTAGCGGTGTTTTCAAAACGCTGGTCATCGAGCGCGGCCCCAGCACGTGCCGGAGGTGCGAAATAATTTTCGTCTGGATCCGCGGCGATTTGCTTTGCAACTGTTGCAGGAACTTTTAAAAGTTTGGCGTTCTTGTTTTGAAAGTAGGCATCGGCTCCGGCTTTGATGCGTTTAACAAACTCGACCCTAAATTCGGCATTAGTGATCTTTCCCTCGTCGATCGAATCAGAAATGTTACCGACCTCGATTAAAATAGCAGGGCATCGTGTTTCGCGCAGGACCGCCACATTGCGGTGAACCAGTCCCAAGCGGTCGCCATCTTCTCCCAAACTCATAAAGTTAAGACCGGGTTCTTCTTTTGCGGTATGGTGATTTGAGATCTGACGGGTCTGTCCCCCGATCACACCACTATTTAGCTGAAACTGCGTAGCGATTTGTGAAGCCAGTGCTGCCGACTGAATTTTGCGAGCGTCTTTTTTAGGACTGAATCCCGCATCGGGATCGTCTTTGTAATTCACCAAAATCATATGACCCGTTTTCAAACCCTCGCTGGTAAAATCGGAGGTTAGCTTAGCACCACCAGAACTATTGCTGCGACCGCAAGGATGAGAGACCTCTTCTCCCGCCTTGAGCGACAGCTCCCGCTGTTCTTTGATGTTAGCCTTGTGCTCGGACTTTGAATCTTTGCAAAGATTCTGGTCACACATCAAACGGCGATCCCCGACCGAGTCATGATGGATTGAAATAAAAGCATGGCATTTGGCAGAATTGGCGATCAAAGGGCGGCCCATTAGTTTTTGGCTGTCTCCGCCCGCGTTCATAGTTTTTCGAGCACTTTCGGTGAACAAAAACTTTTTCGAGGCTTCTTTCAAGGATTTACCTTGAACAGCCTTATCGATACTGACGTCTTTGCCCGCTTCACGGGTCATGGATACATTGTATTTCGGATCTTTGCGAAACTCTTCCGCTAACAGCGCAGTAATCTCGTCATTGTATTCGACCTCGGCTTTGCCACAGCTGCCGAGCGAACCCTTTTTCAAGGGTGGCTCTATATCGTGCCCTGAATCCAGGACCAAATTAATTTTAGCACCCTCGTCAGCATGGACGGCAGGTGAAGAGAATAAAAGGAACACAACCGAAAGACTAAGGATAATTAATTTCTTCATCCACTAAGTCTGTCAGCGGGACAATTGCGATTCAAGCTCCTGGCATAATTCGGTGTGTTGTTTCCGGAATTCAGGAGCATAATTCACCCGGTGATGTTCATCGAAAAGCTTGGACAGGCGCTTATTTCGGTCCGCGCTGCGCTTTTCCTTCTCACCA
>JAYUPS010000365.1:0-2401 GCA_043759945.1 Bdellovibrio sp. | reverse complement strand
AGCCCCTCGACGATCGGCAAGGTCTGCTGAGCATTGCCGTAGGTCGTGGTGGAGCGCTTTTCTAAAGTGATCTTATCAAGCTCAGGACCCCAGAGCAGGTCCCAAGGGTTCATTAAATCCCGCAGCTCGGTGGCGGGATTAACTCCAGAAATAATCAAGCGCTGCACTTGCTTTCGACTTAGTAATGCAAAGCCTTCGCGCACCCGATTGGGCCCACCCGTCAGCACCAAAGCGCAATCCGCTTCGGTGTCACGGGTCCACGACGACATCTCTTCATTTTTAATCACGTAAAAAAAACGGGAAAACAAAACACCGATCACGATAACCAGGAGTAGTCCAAGCCCGAAAGTTTGCTTAAGACCGAACGGCCGTAACTTCAATTTCAACTTTGACCCCTTTAGGAAGTCCTAAGACCGCGACGGTGGACCGGGCCGGGGGAATTTCCGGAAAACGTGCGCCGTAGACCTCGTTCACTACCGGAAAGTCTTTCATGTCGGTCAAATAAATCGTGGTCTTCACGACATTTTTAAAACCCACTCCGCCCGCTTTTAAAACGGCCTCGATATTTTTCATGACTTGTTCGGTCTGGGATTTGACGTCGTCACCGACGACATTGCCAGAAATCGGATCGAGTGGTATCTGCCCGCTGCAGAATAGAAAGTTTCCCACTTCCATGGCTTGGCTGTAGGGTCCGATCGCTGCGGGTGCTTCTTTGGTTGAGATTTGCTTTTTCATCAATTCCTCGTTTTTAAAAAATGAGCTGTAAAAAATCAAAAGTAAAAAATAATTCCGGCGCGAAAAAAATTATCGGCCAATGTCCTGAACCTGACTTTATCCAAATTGGTGATGGCAATCCCGGTTTCGAGATTGAATCCCAAATTATCCAGACCGTTTAGGAAAAATTCCGAGCCCAAAATTCCGGCAAGCTCGTAGCCGGATTTTTTGTTTCCCAAAGTTTCCGTGGTTAGAATCGAAAAGTTGCCCCCGGCAAAGAAATTCAAATGATCCTCTTTAAAAATAATTTTTCGCACGCCCACCATCAGGCCAAATTTTGAAAACTGATCCTCGGTGTCAACGCCGATCGCGCCGACCAAGCCCACATCCGCGTTGGGGTGATAGTGCAGGGCAATAGCCGGAAGCGAAAACGGAAACGCGTCCCGAAAACCAACCCCCAAACGACTGGAAAGATCTTTGGCCTGAGCTAGGGTTCCCAAAAATGTCGCACTCAATGTCAGTACTATTACGAAAAAACGTTTCACAGTTTGAACTCCCCGATGATGGACCGCCGATAGGGTCAAATTGAAAGACAAAAACCAAAGGGATTCAATGACTTTTCTTCGCAAAAAACTTCTTGATTGTCGGATCTGGAGCCAATACAACGTGTCACGACCGTTGCATGTGGGGGTTTAGCTCAGCTGGGAGAGCGCAAGCATGGCATGTTTGAGGTCGCAGGTTCGATCCCTGTAACCTCCACCAGTTTCGATGCCTAGCTAAAAGAACTAGGTCATCGAACACTTTTTGATAGTTATATCGAGGCTTTCCGTTTTCCAAAATCAAGTTCGATGGCACCCTAAGCCTGTAAGAAAAGATCTCTTACTCTTTTTGATCCACACTTCCATCTCTACTTCGATTTCATGCTACAGTTTTTTTCTGCGGAACCGTAACCCAACATCGAACAAACAATCATTATCAAAATATTTTTTCCGATAACTTCTCATTCAATTTTATCAAAAAAATTAATTCAGACTTATTTAATCAAATAAATCTCTGACTCCCCTTAAATTTGCATTCCAGAAATACGTAAGATCAACAATCAAGGGATTCTGAAGCCTACTGCAAAAATGGCTTTCGCCAGTAATATGGTTGAAGCTCACTCAGCGTCTTCATCTGCCATTTCGTTGAGTCGTTGTCGCTTGGAACGGCCGCCTGCACATCCTGGCCCCAATACAGAAGGCGCTCTTGGCAAACTCCACACGGAGTTAAAATTAGAAAATTTCCCTTGTCGTCGCGAGACACACAAACCGTTGCCGTCACTCGCTTGTTGAGTTTATGTGCTTCGCAAATCGCGCCAGTCTCATGGCAAAGCTCAACAGACAGATTGACCGATTCCGGCGCCGTCGAGATGAGGAGCTGGCCGTCTTCAGTGTACATAGCGGCAGCCCCAGCCCATGTTTCCGTTGGGAAACGTGCTTTAATAAAGCCCTTCGCGGCCTCAACGAGTCTCGAGTCTAAATCCATTTGACCTCCGCGCCTGGATTAT
Source organism: Bdellovibrio sp. (assembly GCA_043759945.1). Taxonomy (GTDB): domain Bacteria; phylum Bdellovibrionota; class Bdellovibrionia; order Bdellovibrionales; family Bdellovibrionaceae; genus JAYUPS01. Next base: position 141 of record JAYUPS010000365.1, on the reverse strand, counting down.
CACTAATATCCGAACCGGTCCAGAAAGCCAATCTTTCAAGCAGGCCTACTGATCGGCCATGTCCCAGTATCTCACCTACTGCTCCGGAAGGCTTCAAAAGCCAGGGCGTTGCCGCTCAAAACCAATCATTCGGGACTTGCG
>JAYUPS010000364.1:0-2403 GCA_043759945.1 Bdellovibrio sp. | reverse complement strand
TTCTTGCTGGTCACGCTTTTGGGTTGGGTTCTACCTCCGAATCAGGGAACAAAGTATTGGTTGCCGGGGGCCTTGATTGGAAGCTTGGTTTTCTTTGCTGTTTCAAACTTTGGAGTTTGGATGAGCGGGGAGCTTTACCCGATGACGGTCCAGGGTTTGGTCGCTTGTTTTACGATGGCTATTCCGTTTTTGTGGACTCAGATGAGCGCCGATTTATTCTTTAATTCTGTCTTCGCCATTGCCTACGTGCTGGTGTTTAGAACCTCACAAAGATTTATTTCAGAAACGTCTTCGCGATAGCTTTGTTCATTTTAAGAACTTTGGCGCGAAGTTTTCCCTGATGTTTTAGCAATGATTTTTCCAAGCGCTCGTTCGTGGTCGACAAAATTCGCACGGCAAGCAAACCGGCATTGTGTCCTCCGTCAATCGCAACCGTAGCAACCGGTATTCCAGACGGCATCTGAGCAATCGATAGCAAAGCATCAAGCCCCTTAAGTTTTCCGACCGTAACCGGAACCCCGATGACCGGCAAAGTTGTTTGCGACGCAATCATACCCGGCAGATGGGCGGCACCTCCGGCCCCCGCGATGATGAGGGAGTACTTTTTCGAGGCGCCCTCGGCAAACTGGTTCATTTGTTTTGCGGTCCGGTGAGCGGAGACGACTTTGACCACGAAGGGAACCCGAAAATCTTTTAAGACCAGTTCAGCGTCTCGTAAAATTTTGTAATCCGTTTTGCTTCCCATAACAATCGCGACTGGTTTCATTTCGTGATTTCCTTTCGTTCCTTGAGTGCAGAATCTAAGACTTCGAGTTTCGATGAGCCGACGTAATTGATGTGACCCATTTTTCGTCCCATTCGATTTTCTTTTTTTCCGTACCAATGAAGTTTGCCTTTGAGCTCTTTGGGAATCTGAAAAGTCCCCTCAGTTTCGCCGATCAGATTGGTCATCACAAAATGGGGAGCGTGGAGAGAGTTTTCCGGAAATTTTTTCCCCAGGCCCGCCATCCAGTGAAAATCAAATTGGGAAAATTTTAGACCCTCGGTCGAATAATGACCCGTGTTGTGCACCCGAGGGGCCAGTTCATTGACCATTAAGCCCTTGGAGGTTTCAAAAAACTCGACGCCCAAGGCCCCGACGTAATCAATCCCCTCCATCATGTTGGTTAAAACTTTTTTCATATTTTCAAGCTCTGGATGGATCAAGGGACCAATCACGTGATCACAGCGGGAATTCTTTTGCACCGTTTCGACCAGGGGGAAAAAAGTAACCTGACCCTGAAGATTGCGAAAGGCCATGATCGCCAGTTCCCGATGAAATTGGATTTTCTGTTCTGCCAAATAGGGGCCCTGCCAATTTGATTCGTGGGTCTGAATATCTGATTTTGAATTGATATAATAAGTCCCGTTGCCATCGTATCCGCCCTGGGCTTTTTTTAAAACGAAGGGTCCATCGAAAAATTTCCACAGGACTTCCAACTCAGTTACGATATTAACCGGCACCGAGGCCGCCGTCGGAATTTTATAGGCACTTAAGGTTTCTTTCTGGCTGCGTCGATCTTGAAGAACCGTCAGGGATTTTAAAGAGGGAAAAGTCTGCAGATTGGGTTTACATATCAACTGGAGGGCATGTTTAATTAACTCGGTGTCAAAAAACTCACTTTCAAAGGTCACCAAATCAACAAGTTGAAGAAAAGCACTAAGATCTTTAAGATTTTTACCGCTGCCTTGATGCCAGTGGCTGGAAATTTGAGCGGCGGGATCTTGGGGCCCTTCGCTCAACACATGCACCTGCAGGCCTTTAATTTGATTTGACTGCAGGAGCAGGCGCGCCAGCTGGCCGCCGCCCAAGATTCCGATCTTCAATTCACGCGAGGCTTTAGGACTCATTGTGAAATATCTAACCTGAGATAGAGATCATTGAAAGTGGAATGTTGTTAAGTCTATATTCAACATTGCTATGCCACGTCCGATTCTCAACGATCAGGTTAATTTTCCATTGTCCCTGGCCCCTATGGTGGGGTTGTCCCATGTGGCACTTCGCATGGTCGTTCGTAGTTATTTGCCAGCGGGTCTTAAAACAATTTGGCCAACCGAGATGTTGAATTCGCGAAAATTGCCGCGTGAAAATTTAGCTCTGCTTCCGGAAACGGCCAAAGAGCCTGGCGAAGTCGGACTGGTTCCGCAAATTTTAGGAAACGACGAGCCCAGTATTCGAACGAGTATTGAAAAATTAAAACTTTGGGGCGCCGAGGGCATCGACATCAATATGGGTTGCCCGGTTAACAAGGCCCTCAGGCACAATTACGGCGTGGCGCTCATGGGAGATCCCGCTTACGCTGCCGAGGTGGTCGGGATGGCCAAACGCAGCTCGAATTTGCCAGTTTCGGTAAAGCTGCGCGC
>JAYUPS010000363.1:0-2408 GCA_043759945.1 Bdellovibrio sp. | reverse complement strand
CCGGCGCCACATAGTCGCTTCCTTTGGTTAACACCACATCCAATGGGTGTTAGTGCCAGGACCATGCCAGCTACGGGCAGAGAATTGTTTGGTCGTTTCGATGAGATACACTGAGACCAATTGTGAAAGCAGGCCCCAGAGACCAACTGGGAACACAACTGTCAGATTCCTGACAGGGGAATTTAAAGAATTAGAAAGGTCTTAGACTCGATTTCTGATCGAGCTCTCCGCCCAGGCGGCAGTAAAGCACATAGTCTTTGTCACCAAGCTTGAGGTCGGCCTGGATCGTGCCTGCCCATTGCGCCGTCGAGTTGGTGCGGATATCCAATACAAAATTACTTCCACGATAACGGGCGCGTTCAAACATGCCTAAATCTCGCTCTACTTTAAGGGGCTCGAGAGTTTGTTGTTCGGTCATGATTTGGGCTTCGAAACTTTTTGCCGTCGCATCGGCCTTGATAATCAAATCAAATCCCTGCGCGGGGCCACTGTTCTGCCCGCGACACCAAACCTCTTCGGAGGCAATTCCCGGAGCTTTGTCTTGTCGGACATAAAGACCATCGTTTAACCCCAAACGCGAGTTGGCGTAAAAAGCGTAATCCAGACTTTGCTGGCCAACCAGCGTCTCGGTAACCTGGCAAGACTGGGGGTCTACTTCGCGGGACAGAATATTATTATCGGTCACGATAATTTCACCCATGGTTTGAGTTCCACACTGAGTATCTGGGATATTTCGGGCGTATGTTCCGTTTTCCAGTTTTCCGCTGTAGTAGTCCCCGTTCCCGCTGCCGCGTTGAAAAATCTGATTTGCTTTTACATCACCCGAGGTCATTTGTATCGAATTGGAACAGGCCGTGAGAAACATCAGCGGCAGAAAAGTGGCTAGCATTGTTTTCGATTTTAAGTTTCTCATGAAGGGTAACGACTGCAAGGGAGAGTCCAAAATCGCTCCTTTCAGAATGAGATTCTACGCCGGAAAACCCAGAGATTTTAGATACTCCCGGGATGAGATATGCAAAACTCCACGACACCGACCAGAAACTCAACAACCCTCACGCAGCCATTTTGTAATGGGTCGATCGGCCAGATCCAAAACGAACCAGCCGGTGGCATTCCAGAGCCCATTTTATAAAATAACGGGCAGCACGTTCTGAAATCCCAAAACGGGATGCAACTTCGGTGGCGGTGAACGCCGTGCCCGGCCATTCAATGTGCAACTTTTGAAGCATAACCAAATAATGAGCCGGGTTTTGATCGTCGGATTTTTTCTGAGAGATTCGGGGAAGTTCAAAAGCATAAGGGGCGTTCGATTTGAGACGATAGCCCTCTTTACTAAATTCAATTTGCAAAGGCAGGTCATTTTCTTGAAACCAATCTCGCAACCGATGCAGCAGAAAAGAAATTCGTCGCGGGCTTGAGCTGGGATTGAAGAATTCACCGGGGAATACGGACGCGTGCAAATTTCCGATCACGAAGGGTTTGTAGCTGTCCGACACCAAGGTGGAAAGCGCCGAGAAAAGGGACTTACCTGGTTTTAATTTTGCCGTTCCGGCTATTTCCTCGCCGGCATTTAAGCTAAAAACTCGGAACGAAGGCGACACTTGCATTTGCCGGACATAGTCTGTTGGTACTTGCATCCAATCCCGACTTCGCAAAGCAATGCGGTCTCGGTAACTTTGGTAAGGGGTGCCAAAATAAACTTGCAGAAAAAGACTCTCGTCTTTGAGCGCCACCGCTCGATGATAATCGCAATCACGAATTGTTTCCCAATGACCATGGGTTACGGCTTCGGCTTGAACTCGTCCCAGCTCGGCCAGCGACTCGGGATTGGGACCATCCCGCTCAATCACGGCAATGGCTTTCCATTTTTTAACAAAAAAATCATTTGAGTTGAAAATCTTCTCCGCGGGGTCGGAAGCTTGATCGAGCATTTTAAAAGCTCGCGCCCAGTCTCGATCCTGAATCGCTAGCTGAGATCCAATCTCTAACGCGTTTTTATGAAGCAAGCTCCAACTGTTGGCCAAGGTCATTTCCAAAATTTCTTGAATCAAATACTGACCCTCTTGAATTTTAGAAGTCGCAACCAACGAGGCCGCCAAATTGACTTTGGCAATCATACTTTTATAGGGCGTCGCCGTACCCAAACTGAGATAGTCTTTTAGATGCCGCTCGGCTTGGTCGTAGTCCCAACGATTCATCGAGCAGAAAGATTTAGCAAGAAGAGCGTCGGCGTTTTTCGGATCCCCGTTTTCCAAAAGCTCCAGGGCTTCCAAAGAAGCTCCAAAACTAAGTAAGATAATCGCATAACAGGAAATTTCTTCGCTGGTGGGCGTGATGTCGAGAGGGGTCTTGGATCTTAAAATGGGCGCCATTATTTGAAAGGCCATCTCGGGTTCTCCAGCACGGCG
>JAYUPS010000362.1:0-17195 GCA_043759945.1 Bdellovibrio sp. | reverse complement strand
GATTTTGACACAGGCGTTGTGAGCCATGGCCAAACATTCTAGCAACGAGTTCGAGGCCAACCGATTGGCCCCGTGCAACCCTGTGCACGCCGTTTCCCCTAAGGCCCACAGTCCCGGAATATCAGTTTGTCCGTCAACATCGGTGACGACGCCCCCGCAAAGATAATGAGCGGCCGGAACCACCGGAATAGGTTCTTGGGAAATGTCGATTCCAAGCTCCAGACATTTTTTGAAAATGACCGGAAAGCGAGACTGCAAAAATTCTCTCGGGTGGTGCCGCATATCCAAGTAAACGCAAGGGTGACCTGACTTTTTAATTTCAAAATCGATAGAACGTGCAACGATATCTCGGGGAGCCAAAGATCCAAGCTCATGATATTTTTTCATGAAGGCTTCGCCGGAAACAGTGACTAGTTCGCCGCCCTCGCCCCGCAAGGCTTCGCTAATCAGAAAATTTCTCTCCGAGGGATGGTACAAACAGGTGGGATGAAATTGCATAAACTCAAGATTGGAAACTTTCGCGCCCGCGCGCCAAGCGGCGGCCACACCATCCCCTGAAGCTCCACTCCAATTTGAAGTGTAAAGGTAGACTTTGCCCGCACCGCCCGTTGCCAAAATTGTTTCGTTGGCGGTGATGGCTTGCACTTCATTGGGGATACGATCCAAAACGTAAGCGCCAAAACACCGTGCGGCTTTTTCTCGGTCGGCCGGCTCCATCAGCAAGTCGATTAAGAAAAGATCTTCAAGAATTTGAATGCGCGGATTCTTGTGGCATTCTTCGAGAAGCGCGCGATGGATTTCTGCGCCGGTATGATCTTCGAAATGCAAAATTCGGCGCGCACTGTGGCCTCCTTCGCGTGTAAGACCGGCATCAAAATGAACGCCCCATTTTCTTAAATCCTCAATGCGATCAGGAGCTTGCTCGATATAATTTCGCACCACATCAAGACGACACAGTCCCGCTCCTGCGCGCAAGGTGTCATTTATATGGGAATCGAAGCTGTCTTCTGTGCTTGAAACCGCGGCAATGCCCCCTTGAGCCCAAGGAGTGTTCGCGCGGGTCATTTTCTCCTTGGTGATAAGGGTAACATCCTTGCTGCGAGCGGCTTTCAGGGCAAACGCCAATCCTGCCAAACCAGATCCACAGACGAGAAAATCAGTTTTTGTTACTTTCACGAGGAAGCTTTTGCTCCTAATTTATCTCAATTGCAAAGGGTCTCACCTTGATTCTTCAAAGAGCGTGTAACTACAATAAACACTCATGCGGTCGTCTAAGTCCATCGTCGTCTTTCTGATTATTATTGCAGCTCTGATCACGATTTCGGTGGTGCAGGTGGACTACGCTCTTTTCACGGATCAAACCGCGCAAAGTGAAGCCGCCGCTCGCGGTCAACTGGCCGCACTCGTGCCCGCGGTTCACAGCGAATTCCGTGCTCTTTCGGAAAATACAAAAACGGTGCTTTCCGGCTTGGTGGAAAAAGGTGGGGATTTCGGCGACGCGGTGTCGAGCAAAGTCGAAATGGTGGCGCGACTGCGAGCCAACGACAATGGCGAATGGCAATTGATCGGAAAAGTGTTTCACGAAAAAACCAACGTACGGGCCTGGGCGGAGAGCTATTCCGTGATCGCGCTAAAATCCATCAAACCCAAGGACATCGCCCAAGGGGGCGCTGCTTTGGTGTCGCTACTTGATCCGCAACGCAATCCGTTTTTCTTGTGGATCATTCGCGAAGACGGGGACAAATGGTCGGCCGTGATTACCAAGACTGCGGTCTTTCAAAGTTTGATGGATCGTCAAAAGGGACAATTGGCGTCGGTGTTTTTAGTCAACCGCCAAGGTCAAGTTTTAGGTCATACAACGACGGAGTATTTAGGGACTTTGATTTCGGATGATCCAGTGGCCGCAGAGATTAGAGCCGTTGGAAAAAAAGCGGGTTCCAAAGTTTTTAAAGACGCTTCGGGATCTTCGGTCCAAGGTTTTTACGAGCAAGTGCCCTACACCAATATTTTTGTAGCTTTGGCGCGACCCTTGAAAGCCGCCGAAAAAAATCGAGAGAGCCTGCGGTGGCAAATGATTCTTCTGGGTTTGGGTTTGGCCTTGGTCGGAGTGGCCGCTTTGGTTTTGGTTTCTCGGTCTGAGCATCGAGCGCAGCTGCTGGCAACTCCGGGGGCATCAACGCTGACGACGATTCCCCCACAGCCGGTTGGAGCTGCGCAAGCCGCCACTGCCTTGGGGGCGCCTCAGCCGACAGCATCCTTTGATCAAAAATCAGAATTGATGAAAGAGCGCATGAAAGCTTTTACGACCTCGGCATCTGCGTTGGCGCGCGAACTGAACGGACCCCTGGTTAAAATTCTATCGCAGGCGCAACTTTTAAGATCTCGGATTAATTCCGAATCTCCGGAAGCCCAACGGATCGAAGCCCTGGCCCGCGAGGGTCGCGAGGTCATTCAAAAACTTTTGACCTTTTCGGGGGAAGAAGATTTTAAAATTGAACCCACGTCGATCAACGAAGCGGTGAACCGATTGCTTTCGCAAATGGAATCCAAATTTCAAGCCAAAGGGGTTCGCGTCGAAAAGAACTTGAAGCGCATGCCCGAAGTGGCCGCGAATCATTTGGGCGTGATGAAAGTCGTCGAGGCTATTTTAATGAACGCGATCGAATCCATGGAAAAAATGCCGAACAAGTTGATAAAAATAGACTTGGTGGAAAATGATTCGGATCAAATACTCCTTCGGATCCAAGACTCCGGAGAGGGAATCAATGCCGATTACAAGGCCAAGGTTTTCGATCCCTTCTTTACGACCAAAAGTCCCACGGCCCATTCCGGACTTGGGCTGTCGATGGCGATGGGGATCCTGCAAGAGTTTGGCGGAAAAATTCAAGTGTCCTCGCAACCTGGTCAAGGAACAACCATCGAGGTGATCTTTCCGACAGGCCCGTCAGAATTGGCGATGAAGCCGGTCGAGTCCACGATGACTAAATTTCCTCCGATGCCAACTCCAACAACGACGCCAACAAGTTCGAAAAAACCGCCACCGCCGGGGGCGCCTAAGCCGGCCACACCTAAGCCGACGACACCGGGTCTTTTGCACAGCCGAACGCTGGAAGAAACAATGCGCGCTATGGACGAGACTCCGGAAGATCCAGCCGACGAGTTCGAAATGGATCAAATCAGTGTGGCGAGCTCTTCGCTTTTGCCACCCGAACCGTCTCGACCTCCGCCCTCTTTAAGGGTTCGTCAAACCGAGCTTTTAGAAAAAATGAAATCCGAGACCGTCTTGAACGACGATGATCTGGACGGGAAGACTTCGATTATTCCGTTGGAAACAGGCCTGTTCCGTGAGCCGCCGCAGGTGAAACCATCGGTGGCGGCAAAAATTGACGTCCCCAATTTTGCATTTCGTAAGCCCGGCGAAAAACCAGGAGACAAGAAATGAAGTTAAGTTCCACCGAACGGTCTGAACAAACGATCTTCTTGCTCTTTCAAGATCCTGAACAGGGGGCAAACTTTCGCACGGCTTTGGCTTTCGAAGGCTACGAGTGCTTTGTTTTCATCGATTACGAAATTTTTTACGATCGCTTGAAAGAAAGCGCCCCGGATTTGGTAATTTTTGAGTTGGATGCCTTGATGGGAAATTTGAGCGAGTTTGTTCAAGCCGTTCTCGAGGTCAATCCCGACATTCACTTTTTACCGGTGGTTGAAGCTCCGGCGGCGAATGCTTTGATTCCCTACCGCGATTACAACTTTATCGGAATTTTTAACCCCGGAGCCGAAGCGAATTTGCGATTGCTCTGGGCCGCGGACGCCCATTTTACCGAAGTGCTTTTGAAGCGCCAACTTGCCACTGCGCAGGCCACACCAGCCCCAGTGGCTCCAATTGCTTCGACCCCCGCGCCACCGCCAAAGCAAGTTTCGAATTGGAGTGCGCTGGAAGCGGAGCAAGTTTACCGCAGATGCACATCGCGCGAAGAGATGATGAGTCGATTTTTAGAGCGGGCCGTGCGGGTTTCTGTTTCGGGTTCGAAATCCTCGCAGTCCGTGGGACTTTTTTTCAAATACATTCCCAACATGTTTAACTTGGTCGCGACCCAAGGCCACGGAATCTCTTTGGACAAACTCAAAGGCATCGGCATTAAACTAACGCCGATCGAGGCCGAGGTCTTTCCGGATCTGGCTAAAAAATTCCAAGCGCCAATCCCTTTGCAGGAGCTTTTGCAGCAGGGCTTTTTGGTTAACGATTATTACCTGCGGCCGCTGATGACTTACCGGGGGATCGAAGGCGCGCTTGTATTTTGGAATGCCAAAGATTTTGACGAGCGGGCCATGGACAACGAATGGACAATTTTTTCTTTCGTTTATCAGCTCACGGACATGCGTATTAAATTTGACGAGCTCAACGTTTTTGATCCGACGACCGATGCTCACACTCGGGATTTTTATTTAAAAACACTCGAAATGGAAGTTTCGCGTGCCCGCCGACTGCAGAAGCCAGTTTCAGTCATTAAACTTTCTTTCGACCAATGGGCCGAGATTCGGGCTAAAGCCGGGGATTTGGTGAGGGATTCCATTTTGAAATCTCTCGTGACGATCATTAAGAAAACCGGTCGGACCAATGACTTTGTTTGTTTGACCAAAGAGGGCGAATTGACTCTGATCTTGCCGCATTCGGGACGACAAGGTGCCGCGGTTCGAGCCGAACGTCTTCGTCGTATTGTCGAAGCCCAAAGTTTCCAATATGCCGATGGGGCACTAACCATCAGCTGTGGTGTTAGCGAGTATCCAAGTTTTTGTTCCTCGGCGGTTGAATTGGATCATACGGCGATACAAGCCATGGCCTACATTCAAGCCCGCGGCGGGAACAAGCTCTGTCTTTATAAACCAATGGAAAAATTTAAGCCTGATTTTGAAGTTCCGCCAATCTGAGGAGTTGAAGCACATGGAGGCGTTTCGAAAAACCCGTGCCATCGTGAATCTGGATCACTTGATCGAGAACGCGAAGAGTCTTCGGAAGTTAATTCCGAACGGGTCTTTTTATTGTCCCATGGTGAAAGCCGATGCCTACGGGCACGGAGCTTTGCAAGTGGTGACGGCACTCTCTAAAAATAATTTTGAACCCGTTGGTGTTAGTCTTTTGGAAGAAGCCATCCAGTTGCGAGATTTTGGGTTCAAACAGGACATCTTGGTTTTCGGAGCCATAACTTCGGGTTTTAACGAATTACTCAATTACCACCTGACCCCCGTGGTGAGCGACTATTCCCATTTGCAATTGCTCGATCAAACAGTTTCGAGTTCGATAGATTTGCATATCAAATTTGACACCGGCATGAGCCGATTGGGCTTTGCCCCCGCAGACGTGGAAAGTGTTCTCGAGTACTTTACCAAAAATAAAAAATTCAAAGTCCAAGGTTTGTTGTCGCATTTGCTTTCGGGCGATGACGTCACGGCGACCCAAGAACAAGTGTCGCGCTTAGTAAAAGTAGCAAAAAAATTCGAGTCCTTTCGGCCCCAGGTGCATTTGTGGAATAGCTCCGGTTTGCTTTTAAAGACCAATCATCCTGAAATATTTCCGGAAGCTACAAATTGGGGCGGGCGACCAGGAATCGGACTTTACGGGGGCGCCCAACAAAAACCGGTGATGAGTTTTCGCTCGGTGATTGTTCAAGCGCACAAAATCCCGAAGGGTCAGACCGTTAGTTATGACGGAACCTGGCGGGCCGAACGCGAAAGTCTTATCGGAACTGTGACTTGCGGCTACGCCGACGGGTACCACCGGCAATTGTCCAACAAAGGCCGGGTCCTGATTTTGGGAGAGAGCGTGCCGATTGCGGGTTTAATTTGTATGGATTATTTCATGGTGGATCTTACGGATCTGGAAAAAAAATATCCGGGCCGCGATTTTCGCAATCAAGAAGTAACGTTGTTTGGTTCCGATGAAAATGGAAAAATCTTGGAGGTCGCAGAAATCGCCGGTCTGGCCAGCACCAACAGCTACGAACTTTTGACGAGCGTTTCGCGACGGGTGCCCCGGGTCTATCAGGGGGCTACTTGAAATTTTTCGAAAATTTTTTTGTAGATGCCGAAGAAAAAATTTCTGCCTTCGTGAACGAAATTGGTGCGGTGGTCAAGTTTGGCTACTCGTCGACGCTGATGCTCGGTTCAAGGCCTTACCGATTTTTAGAAGTCATCCGCCACTGTGAATTTGTCGGAAATCAGTCCGTGCTGATTATTGCGCTCACTGGGCTTTTCACCGGTTTGGCACTGTCGTTTCAAGTTTATTTGGGTTTCAAGTTGGTCAATGCCGTTAATTTGGTGGGGCCGACGGTGGCGCTGGGAATTTCTCGGGAACTGGGACCGGTTTTGACCGGGCTCATTGTTTCCGCGCGCGCTGGCGGCGCCATGGCCGCTCGTTTGGGGACGATGCGCGTGAATGAACAAATCGATGCCTTGGATGTGATGGGTGTGAATACGCGCCAGTATTTGATAGCACCGCGAATTTTTGCTTCGGTTATTTGCATGCCCCTGTTGACGGCGATTTTTGATTTCGTCGCCATGGGGGGCGCTTGGTTTTTGTGCGTCAAACTAGTGGAGCTCGACCAAGCTATTTTTTGGGACAAGATACGCGCGACTATCGAAGTTCGTCACATCATGGAAGGACTTTTTAAGTCCGCAGTGTTTGGCTTGGTCTTCGCGGTGATTTGTACCTATCGTGGCTTCAACACCAAAGGCGGCGCCAAAGGGGTCGGCGAAGCCACCAATCAGGGCGTTGTTCAAAGCATGGTTATGATTATCATCTTGGATTATTTTTTAACAAACCTGATTCGAATGTTTTTATTAGTTATCGGGGTAAAAGCATGAGCGAAATAGCGATCTCACTTCGCGATGTCCGAAAGACTTTTGACGGTAAAGAGTTCGTGGTTAACGGCATGAACTTGGAAATTCCCAAAGGAAGCTTAACCGCCATTATCGGTTTTTCCGGAACGGGCAAGTCCGTCATTCTTAAGCATATTTTGGGACTTTTCCGGCCGACATCAGGTCAGATCGAGGTTTTGGGAAAAGATTTAAACGAAATGACCGACGACGAAATCACCGTGTTTCGCCGCCGTTTTGGAGTTTTGTTCCAGGGGGCGGCGCTCTTTGACGACATGACTGTTCTGGAAAACGTATGTTTTCCGCTGGTGGAGCACCGTCCGAATTTAAAAGAGGCCGATTTTATTAAGATAGCCTCGACCAAACTCCAGCAGGTGGGCTTAGAAACCAAGCATTTTAACAAGCTCCCCAGTCAAATCAGCGGGGGAATGCAAAAGCGCACGGGTTTGGCCCGCGCTCTTGCCCTTGATCCAGAAATCCTTTTTTACGATGAACCCACCACGGGATTAGATCCAATTCTAACGGAAATGGTGGATAATCTGATCGTGGAGACGCACAAGCATCGCGAGGGGATTACTTCCGTCATGGTGTCCCATGATCTTCAATCGGCCTTTCGGATCGCGGACTATGTTGCCATGCTCAATGCGGGACAAGTCTTGCTTTTCGGAAAGCCCGAAGTTTTTTTTGAAACTGAAATCGAACTCGTGAAGAAGTTTGTGTCGAAAGGTTTTGACCGGAAATGAATCTTCTAAGAGCCAACAATTTTAAAGTCGGCGTCCTGGTGCTTTCGATCTCGGCGTTGATTGCCTATATGTCGATGCAAGTCAGCGAAGATCCCAATTTTTTTGGCCGCAATAACGAAGCTTGGTTCATGCTTCCGGACGCTGCGGGACTGGTCAAAAACTCGGCCGTAAAAACGGCAGGAATCGCGGTGGGAACGATTCAAGAAATTACTTTGCAAGACGGGGTTGCGCGAATCACCTTGTCGTTACGACCGGACGTCAAGATCTACACTTCGGCCGAAGTTATCATTCGTTCGCAAGGCATCCTGGGCGACAAGTACATCGATATTAAACCGGGCTCCGCCACCGATGCTCCGCTTGAAAAGGGTGGGCAGATTTTTAACGTCAAAGATTCTGGTTCGCTCGACAGTGTAGTTACCAAGATCAATGAGCTGGGTGGATCACTTAAAGAAACTGTCGAAATATTAAAAGATTCCGTTTCAAAAGATGGCAATCGAGAGCATGTTTTGGGCCGCATCGTTCTAAACATCGAGAAATTAACGGCGGATTTGTCCGACATGACCTCGGTGAATCGAGAAAAGATTAACGACATCGTCGACCAAGTTCACAGCGTGACGGGCACCCTGGATGAAATCTTGAATGATGAGACCGACGAGGGATTCAAAGCGCAGTTTAAACGCTCGATGGCCCGTTTAGATTCCTCGCTAAAAAGTGTGGATGAAATTGCGGCGAAAATTAACAACGGCGAAGGCACCATCGGAAAATTGATCAACGACGAAAGCACGGTTGAAGAACTGAATGTTGCAATCGATGGGGTAAACAACTTCTTAGACACTGCGAGCAAAACGCAAACGGGTTTGGATTTCAAGACCGAGTATTTGGGTCAGCTGGGAGTGGCGAAGACTTCGGTCGGCTTAAAGATTCAACCAGGCCTGGACCGCTACTATTACATCGGAATTGTCGATGACCCTGCCGGGATCCTGAAACAGATCGACACCCGAACGACCAGTGGAGGATCCACGACCCTGGTGGAAGAAGAGAAGACCTACAAGAGTGAATTTAAATTCAACGTGCAGTTTGCTAAAAATTTCTACGATTTTACGGTGCGGGGCGGCCTGATCGAAAGTTCAGGTGGGGTTGGCTTGGACTACAACTTCTTCCGTCAGAAAATGAGATTCACGGTCGAAGCTTTCCAATTCAGCAAATTGAACCTGAGAGCGCAGCTGCAGTACAATATCTACAAAGGGATTTACGTGGCCGGCGGCTTAAGCGATATTTCCAACAACAGTCAAAAACGCTCCAGTTACCTTGGCGCAGGTTTGTTCCTGACCAACGACGATTTGAAGTCCTTTCTTGGCTCGATCCCTTTAACCAAGTAAGAGAGCTCTATGTCCACTCCACTATTTAAGAATGCCTTGGTCAGCGTTTCTGATAAAACGGGTCTGGTCGAATTTTTACGTCCCTTCGCCGAACAAGGCTTGCGAATTGTTTCCACCGGCGGAACCGCCGAGCATTTGATTCAAGCGGGATTTAAAATAACCCCCGTCACCGATCAAACTGATTTTCCGGAAGTTATGGGTGGCCGAGTGAAAACCCTTCATCCCAAAGTTTATATGCCGCTCTTAGCTCGGGAGCAGGACGCTCAGATTCTGAAAGAGCAGGGTTTGGAACGTTTCGATTTAGTCGTTGTTAATTTGTATCCGTTTGAAGAAACACCGGGAATTGAAAATATTGATATCGGCGGACCATCGATGATTCGGGCGGCCGCCAAAAATCACGAGTTCGTCGCGGTGGTTACCGACCCCCAAGATTATCCCAGCTTTCAGAATAAAAAAGAATTAACGATCGAAGATCGACGTCGTTTAGCGGGAAAAGCTTTTGCGCATGTTTCCCGGTATGACTCTTTGATCAGTCACTATTTTGGGGCTTTTTGGGGACCAGAATTAAGTTTTGGCGGTCGAAAAAAAATGGAGCTTCGCTACGGAGAGAATCCGCAACAGCAGGCGGCTTGGTACCAATTTTCTGGTGATAAACAGGGTTTGCACACCGCCGAGATTCTTCAGGGTAAAGTTTTGTCCTACAACAATATTTTAGATTTGGAAGCCGCAACCAATCTGGTGGGAGAGCTTGGACCGGATTCCTGTGTCGTTGTTAAGCACAACAATCCCTGCGGTGTTGCCGTCGATAGAAATTTGTTCACCGCGGTTCAAAAATCCATCGCCGCTGATCCGGTGAGTGCTTTTGGCGGCATCGTGGCCTGCGGTAAAGAGGTCGATGCCCAGTCTGCCGATATTTTGAGCTCACTATTTCTAGAAGTGATCATCGCTCCCCACTTTACTAAGGACGCTCAAGAAAAATTGGCTAAGAAAAAGAATCTTCGTTTGGTGGCCTGGCCCAATATTTTGACCTACCAAAGACCCATGGACATTCGGTCGGTGGCCGGTGGGTTTCTAGTCCAAAGTTCGGACGCTTTGAAAACTCCCCTCGAAAACTGGAAGTACCTGGGGACAAAACCAAGTAATGAAGTTCAAAAAGATCTTGGTCTGGCGGAAATGATTTGCGGGCAGTTGAAAAGCAACTCAATCGCTATTGTTCAGGGCGGACAATCCAAAGGTCTAGGCATGGGACAAGTCAATCGGGTCGAGGCCGTCGCGCACGCCATCGAACGCATGCAAAAACACCATCCGAAAATCAAGGGTCCCTTGGTTCTAGCCAGTGATGCTTTTTTTCCCTTTGCGGATTCAATTGAGCTCATCGCGAAAGCCGGTGTAACATGGATTGTTCAGCCGGGTGGATCCGTTAAAGATGAAGAGGTCTTTCAGAAAGCCAAAGATCTGGGCATCGAAATGGTTTTAACCGGTCAGCGGCACTTCCGGCACTAAATAGAAAGAGACTAAATGTCCGATGCAAAATGGCTCGTAAAAAGTTCTGGTCGGTTGCTGGGCCCGTGGACCATCGAAGCCATTATCGAACAAATTAAATCTCGCAATATTTCAATTCTGGATGAAGTAAAAGATCCTTTGAATCGATGGCTCTTTATCCGCGAGCATCAACTTTTGACCTCGGCCGTCCGCCAGGTGCGCGACGAGCAATCCAACGTGATAGAAAACACCCAGAGCACGTTTGTAACTTCAGGCCGAACCATCACCAGCAGTGTGACCGAGCGCTTAGTGCAAGAGGGCGAGCTGACGCCCAATCCAACCCCGGGAATGGTCTCCGTCGCGGGGACCGAGAAGACCGTCAATTCAGGTCCCCTTGGCCAAAATGCTTTTGGAGTTTTGACGGACAACCGGGCTCGGCAGCAGGTCGATAAATCCGTGGGCTCTTGGATGTGGTTTGTCTACGGCGCCGGGGTTCTGGCATTTGTGGGTGCCCTTTTATTTTTGCGATCGCAATCGGGCTCAAAGATGTCCAACGAGCAAGCGGAGGAGACCTTTAAAGTCGCCAACGAGTTGGCCCTGCGCGGAGAATACCAAAAGTCGGTGGATCTGGTCGAAAAGATGGCCAACAGCCGCAATCTTCGGCCTGCTGAAAATGTCCTGAAAGTAAAATTGCTGCTCGCTTTGGAAAGTCCGGCAGAAATCGAAATCATGCAGATCATCGACACCTTAAGAATCGCTCCACCCTCGGACGGAATGAACGTGGAACTTTTACGCGGCTTGGTTCAATCCCGACTGGGAAAATGGCGAGAAGCCCAAGCATCATATCAAAGTGCGCTCGAAAAAAATTCGATGGGTGAAGAGGTCCGCCTGAACTTGGCGTCGTCGTTTTTTTCCAATTCCGAGTTTGCAAAGGCTTGGAGTTATTTACGTCCCCCCCGGGGCGCGCAATTGAAAGCCTTTTATCAGATTCTAAAAAGCATGGTCGTTTTAAGTTGGGATGATCCAAAGACTCGCGCGGGTGTTATGGAAAGTGCTTACAACGAATTTCGTGATTTCGATCGGTTTGATGACAAAGATCGCAGCCGAACCGCAGGGCGAGACTTTAGATTTGAGCGATTGGTATTGCTGGCAACTTTGGCGAGCAAAGCGGGAAAGCCCGAAGCCGCGCAGGAAATCCGGACTCGTTTGCTGCAAACCAATCCGATGGAAAGCCGTTATTACGTGCGCTCGCCGCTGTTGGATTGGGCCGCTGTTGGATGGACTTCGGTGCTTTCAAAATGCCAGGCGCTGCGTGATGCCGGTCGTTCGGACGATCCCGTCAATCGCGGAGTATGGGCTCTTTGTCTGGCGGGTGCGGGTGATTTGGTGAACTCGCGAAATTATTTGGACGAGGCTTTAAAGCAGTTTCAAGGTGATAAAACCCTGGTGGGTGTGGACGCGCTTTTGTTGTTTGCTTCGGGACGTAAAGCCGAAGCCGAACGAGTGACGGCAATGCACCCCAATTCCGATCAGGCACTCATTACTTGGGTTCAGGCTTTGGCGTGCGAAGAAAAATTGGATTCCTCTTGCGCCGAGCGTGTGTGGGAACAACTCAAAGGACTCGATCAACATGAGCCGCGCGCTTACTACGGGATTGCGCGTGTGGCGAAAGATCTGGGCAATGACTCTCGTTATTTTTCCTCGAGCAGCCAAGGTCTGCGTTACGCGCCCAATTATCGGCCGCTCCTGCAGCTGACCGGCGGCCGTCATGAATTCTAGGATTCTAATCCTAGCTGTTTCTTTACTGACTTTAGGGTCTTGCAAAAAACAAGAATTCGTCCGCTCGGCGCCTGAAAAAGTTGTTCGCGTACGCCAAACCGGGGTTGATTTTAAAATGCCCTCAACATTGTGGGATAAGTTGCTGCCAGCCGATCGCTCGGGCATGCCCGATTTAAAAACCGAAGCCGAAGACGGAAACACCGAAGCCGGAATTAATTTTGCACCAATTCTAGTGACCCTGACCCAAAAAAACTCGGGGGTTTTGACCCACTCTCCCGTGCAATTCGAGTTTCCGCAGGGCGGGGGGATGATTGATCTGGCGGAATGGGTGACGGGCAAGCCCGGGACTTTTTACGTGAACTTTGATGTCGCCGGCATTAAAAATCCTGAATATCTGACGATTTATTTTCTGTCCAAAAGCAAAAAACGTCGATTCGATAACCAGATCTTTGGGGCCGGTTGCCGTTCGTTTTTTAATATTAAAAAGCATGTCCTGACCGAGCACGTGAAGCAGGGAATTGCCGTGAACACGACCCGAGATTTGCACACCACAATTTTGGGCGGCCACTTTTTATTTTCCTGGCAGCGTGACGATTCGTTTTTGGTGACGCAAGTGCAGTTTCTTGATTCAAGAAATCCTCAACTTTTTTGCGATGAACAGAAAAAAGAGGACATCGAATAATGTTTGAATTAATACGAGCCTATAAAAACTATGATCCCGCCGCAAAATCCGTCTACGAGATTTTCTTTCTGTATCCGGGTCCCAAAGCGATCTTCTGTCACCGGGTTTCACATTTCCTGTACCGTTGCCATTTCTATTTTTTAGCACGGTTGGTTTCTGAAATTTCACGTTTGCTCACCGGTATTGAAATTCATCCCGGCGCCAAACTGGGACGGCGCCTGGTGATTGATCACGGTGTCGGTGTTGTCATCGGTGAAACCGCGATCGTGGGCGACGACTGCATTATCTTTCACGGGTCCACTTTGGGCGGAACTCATTTTGACAATGTAAAACGGCATCCGACCCTGGGAAATCACGTGCTGGTGGGGACGGGCGCAAAGCTCTTAGGACCCATCCATATTGGCGACAACTGCAAGATCGGCGCAAACGCTGTGATTACCAAAGATGTTCCCGCAGGCTTCACGGCCGTCGGGAATCCAATGAAGATTTTAGATAAAGATCATTCCTCGTCCTGAATTTTCATGGGATCTTCGGGCCAAGCATGTTTTGGGTAGCGGGCCCGCAAATCTTTGCGGACATCCAAATAACTGGTCTTCCAGAAATTTTTCAAATCTTGGGTGCGTTGTTGGGGTCGACCATTCGGGGCCAGCAAATCCGTGACGATGGCCTCGTTCATGATCTGGGGTGATTCCGGCCAACCAAAAGCATCCTGGATTCTTAAAGCCACGAGCGGAGCAATTCCCTCGCGGTATTCTACTTTGAGCATTCGACCCTTGGGAGATTTTAAAAACTCAGGGCATGCTCGGTGAAACTCACTGATCAGGCCGGGGTCCATCTGAGTTTCTAAAAATGGAACCAAGTCTTTTTCATAATAAAACTGACCCGAAGACTCACCTTGGGCGGCCCAGTAACAAGCTTGCTGCAATTTTTCATCTTCCGGCGGCCAAAGATTCAGATGTTTTTTTCGCTCAAAATAGCGAAAGCGAAAAATCCAGGCCTTGAGCCCCTCATTGCGTTCGCAAACTTCTTCCCAGTTTTGAAATCCAAATTTTCCCAGGGCCTGTTGGGTCGCTTCTTTGGGGGCGGGGACCAAAATGGGATCGCCCAAGGGGCAACCCTCATAAGACAGTTGTCGGCGCGCCCAAATCTTATTGGTCTTAACGTCTAAAAAAGTATCCTGGAACTCTTGCGCGACGGGCAGGACCTGCTTTTTAATAAATTCGGCGCTGACTTCCAGAAATAAATTCGCAACTGTCTCGCGGTTGGCGGCTTCCATCAGATCCAGAGCAAAGAAAAAAGGACTCGCTTTCAAACGCGAACCTTTGGCCAGCACGACGGCGCGCTCGCCCGCCATCATGGCTGCCCCCTCCAAACCCTGGCGCAGCCGACACAAACGATCGGGAAAAGTCGTCCACAGCAAAGTTTGTAAATCCAGGTCGGTGGTTTTTTTATAATCTTGGGTGTTGATCTGTTTGAAGATCCTGGCGGCCATGGAAAACTGGAGGTCTCGGTCCCCAAGTTCTTGCCACCGTTCCCACAAATCTTCTAAATTACTGACGGGAATTTGGGCTTGAATCAGAGCGGACAGCTCTTCACCCAGGGAGCCCAGATTCAAACGTTCACTTTCAAAACACAAACTGGCCCAACGCGCGGGCAGGGGCCGGGCGAGCATACTTGAACCTTTGGGAGTCAGCTCAGTAATCGGGCTCAGGGCTCCCAATTTTTTTAACAGCGCAAAGCTTTCGCTCCAACGCGTGGATGATGGCGCATCAATCCACGGGAGCGAATGCGGATGCTTCACACCCAGTCCCGACAAAAGCAAAGTCAGATCCGTTAAATCGGTGCGATGAATTTCGGGCCGACGTTCATTGGGCATGGAAAACTCATCCGCGGTGGCCCACATCTGCAAACACAAACCGGGGCTTTGCCGGGCGGCCCGACCCGCGCGTTGTCGGGCCGAGGATTTAGAAATCCGCACCAACTCTAAAGACTGAAAGCCGGTGCGGTGATGCAGATTCGAAATTCTTTCCAAGCCAGAATCCACGACGGTGTCGACCCCATCCAACGTGAGCGAACTTTCTGCCACGTTGGTGGCTAAAATAATTCTTCGCATGTGGGGATTTTTTAGCAGCACTAGTTTTTGTTCTGGCAAAGTCAATGTCCCGTGAAGTTTTCGAATTTCGGCGGGCCATTTTGCGGTCAAGGGCACAAGTTTATCAAAGACCCGGTCAATTTCCCCTTTGCCGGGAAGAAAAACCAGAATGTCTTTTTTCCCCGGTGAATTTTTCCAGGCGGTTTTCACGTGATCAATGACTTTGTCGGTCAAATCAGGACCCGGGCGCAAAGTTTGCGCTTGTTGGGCGCGCACGGTTTCAAGCGGGTAAATCGGAATCTCGACATCTACCAAGCCACAGTCGGGCCAAATTTGTTTCAGTCGATCCACGTCCAAAGTCGCCGACATGATAAGAATCTTTAAATCGGGACGTTCGAGCTCTTGCAATTCTTTCAGCAAAGCCAGGGCGGTGTCGGAATGAATAGAGCGCTCGTGAAATTCATCCAGAATTACCAAATCAAATTCGGACAGCGTTGGATCCTGTAAAAGTTTACGCAAAAGCAAAGCTTCGGTAACAAATAAAATTTTTGTCTGAGGGGTGGATTGATTTTCAAATCGCACTTTAAAGCCAACCTGTTGTCCCAACTTCCAATTGTTCTCGTCGGCAATTCGTGTGGCCGCCATGGTCGCGGCGATCCGACGGGGTTCTAAAATTAAAATCTTTTTTACGGTGACCGCCGCAAGCGCCGCGGGCACCCGAGTGGTTTTTCCAGAGCCCGGCGAAGAAGACAAGATGACAACGGACTTCTCTCGCACCAGTTTTTTGATTTTTTCCAAATGAGCGTCAATCGGAAGCGCAATCATGCCGGATAGACTAACACCATAAACTCCGCTTTGCCGGCCGGAATTCTACCGGGAAGTTCTTTGCCCGAACATTCGACGATTAATTCAGAGCTTTGGGTGAGCCCGGTGGCCATCAAGATCTGGCGCGCCGGGAAATACAGGGCCAGCTCAGCAAGCATCTTGTTCATGCGATAGGGGGTGTCCATTAAAATTAGAGCCTCTTTCACCAAAACCAACTTCTTCCAAGCGATTTCTCGCTCGATGGTGTTGGCCGGCAAAAAGCCCCGGAAAAAAAATTGATCCATGCGCTGGGAGCTCAATGACAAAAGCAACATAAGGCTTGAGGCTCCCGGCAGGGCAACCACTTGAATTTTATTTTCACGGCACGCGCGGACGAGATCCGCGCCCGGATCACAAAAACCGGGGGTCCCGCAATCTGTAATCAGCGCCACGTTTTTCGCCGCGCAGATCTCGACCAAACCTTTCAAGTCTAGCGCCGTCGAATGCTCGTTCAAAGTCTCAAAAGGTTTTCCGGTGATCCCTTGGGTGCGCAGCCAAGCCGAAGATTCTTTGCGTTCTTCGACGATGATGACTTCGGCCGCTTTCAAAATTTCGATTCCGCGCAAAGTAAAATCGCCGGGATGGCCAATGGGCACGGGGACAAGTGTGAGCATGTTATCCTCTGATGTAATCTTCGATCACCGGAAGACCCGTGGGTCGAGAGCCGCGTCCAGAATGGGTGCTGTCGAAGAAAACTATTTTCACGTTGGGATGATCTTTGCGGACTTGATCGATGTTAACGGGTTCGTTCTCGAAAAACCAAATGGGATCAAATTGGTCTTCAGGAATTTGATTAAACCATTCCGACTTAAACAAAAAATCTTCGTAGCCCTTTTTCGGCTTCAAAACCAGTTCAGATTTTACGCCCAACCCCAGGGGGAAACCGGCCTGCAACAAAGTTTCTTCACTGCCGATCTTCATCCGTGCTTGATCGCGACCTGTTAAGTAAACAATGTCGGCCCCCAAAGAATTTAATTTCTGCACGTACTCGACCGCTCCGGGGTAGGGAACATCATGCTTCAGGTATTCGTTCGAAAAAAAACGGGTGGACCAAAAATCTTTTGCCAAAACGGTCACTTCGGGATGAGTTTCAAACAATCCCATACGGACCATGGCCGACTTGATTCCCCAGTCCCCGCGTTCGATCACCGTCTGTTTCAGCTTTTTGGCGACCTCGGGATGGGACCGTAAAAGCGGGGTATGTTCGGCCAGTTCATTAACTATCTTTTGGATCCGCGGGCTGACGTCGAACAGGGTCGAATCCAAGTCGAAAACCGCCAGGGATCGACACCCCCGGGCGC
>JAYUPS010000361.1:0-2410 GCA_043759945.1 Bdellovibrio sp. | reverse complement strand
CAACAAGATAGGCCGTACCTTCTGGCAATTCAAGGAGGCTAATTTCATTTTTCCCCGTGGCCTTGGTATCAAGGTCCACGATTTCCCCGGAGCTTAACTCGGCCTGGTACTTCATTAGAAATTTGTCGCTGTTAAAATGATCGAGTTCTGAAACTTCCGCCCGGAGAGCCCCAGGATTCGGCATCAAATCCAACATCGAAACTCGAATCATAACGGTGTCTCCCAAGGAGGGACCATCGACACAGCTCGTCCGATCACCTTCGCGTAACAAATGTCTGATTCCGAAAAAGTCGCCAGCATCCTGGTAACCCCCGGGAAATTTTTCCTTCATCTTAATTTCCAAGAATCCACTGACAATAACCGGTTCCGCCAGGGCCGCAGTTTGAATCGGAACAACTTGCGCTACTTCCGCGGAGCTCGTTTTTAAGTTTAGAATTGTATTGCCCTGAACCAAGCTCATGCTGGAAAATAGCGGATAACCATAGTTGCCATGAACAATATTGATTCGCTGGCAGTCGACCATCAATTTTTTCAGTCGCGCCGGCGCCACAATTTTTCGTTTTGGCTGTTCAATCAAATGACTAATACTCAACCGAACTTCATTTTTAGTTAAAAGTTGGTAGGCCACAGAAAAAGAGGTTGCCCAGGTAACTAGAAATAACATTTGCCAAGACCGCCGAGCACTGTATTTGTCCCAGAAATGTGCCACTAGAGGGGCCGCTAATGAGACCGGTAAAATCCAGTATCGACCCAAGCCCTCGATGTAACGCGTCCGAAGACAAAAAAGGAAAATCCAAAGAAAAAACAAAAGGGCGAACCAAAATTTAAGTCCAGCTTCTTTAGGTCCAGCTTTGAGACAAAGAAACCCAGCGATCAAGATCAACCAAGCCAGCATCCCATACCAAGTGGTGCTCTCAAAGAGATGCGGGTGGACCAAACTGACACCAATGGCGTGAGCGTAGACGTTCCCAAAATCTGGAAAAATATAATCTCGAGCAAATGCATTAAGGGGACGTACCAAAGACTCGCGACTGGAGCCTGTCGCAGGAAATACCGAGTCACTAAGGGGACTTATTAAAAACTGGCTCGGATAGACAATCAGATTGTGAAGAGCAACTTTAAACGAAAAGGGGGAGTTCCCGGTTCCTTGGATCGTTGGCGAAGTTAAAGTAATTTTTCCGTAGGCTTGAAAGTTGCTAATTAGGTAGGGGAAAATAAAGATCGATGTGATCACGGCACCCAGGACGGCTTGAAGACTGCGTTTTTTAAAAGATATAAAATCGCGGCGGCAGCCGGTAACAAAATAATATCCCAGGCCGGCAAGCAAACCGATGACGTAGAGCAAGGGAAACATTTTTGTTCCCACGGCAAGTCCAATCCCCGTAGTCGATAAAACTAAATCTCGCCATCGGCCCGACAAAATCCATCGGGCAACAAAATAAACCGCTGCAATTGCCGGCGCTGAACCCATCAAATCATCGTTATCAGTGACCGTTTGGAGCAATACAGGTGGCGTTAGTAGAAGTAAGGCGGAACCCGTGAACGATCCCCAGCGAGATCCGCCCAATAATCGGCTCAACTGATAGACAGCAAGTCCGACAACGAGCCAACACAGATAATTATAGTAAAGCACCGCTTGATCAAAAATTCCCCACCTTAAAAAATAACTCCAGACTAAATAACCGTTGTAGGGAACTGCGAACATTCGACCTTCATCGGTAAAATCAAACGCTGCGAGCAAGTTTCCCTTTTGTAGATAGAAGAAAGCATTGGGAAGTTTAATGGATAGTGTGTCGGAAATCTGGAGCGGCACTCGCGCCGTAAGAAAAAAAGCACCTGCCGAAATCACCAAAAACAGAACTCCCACAAAGATTTTACTTTTGGAACTAAAACAAACTTTTAGCCACTGAATAAGAGACAATATTTTGGGAGTCTCCGAAGGCTCCCGATTGCCATCCCAATTTAAAACAAACAGCGAGGAAGAAAACATAAAAAGCGTGAGTCCGAAGAAAAGCGAATTGGAACGCAGAAGACCGAAAGCAGCCAGAACGTATCCGGTCAGAACCAGGCTAGACAGTGCCAGAAGAAAAATTGCAAGCAACTTCTCGGCCAACAGAAGCTTAGAACAAGATACAGAGAAGATCCCCGCTGCCGAAAGCATCAGTAACAAATGAACATAGAATATCCAGTGCACGGGCGTAGAATTAAACAGACCACTTCTGTTGACAACTCCTAAACGCTACAGCATCTTTTTTTTCGATGATCGATTTTTCCTATTTTTTCCTTTCAATCCTAGCTTATTTTATCTATTTGATTTTAGCCTGGAGCCTTGGCCTTCCGAGCACGGACAATCCGAACAACTCTCTTTGCAAAGCTCACCTCTATTTTGGTCTAATCCTGGGTGCGGGAG
>JAYUPS010000360.1:0-5939 GCA_043759945.1 Bdellovibrio sp. | reverse complement strand
CGAGCGCCGGCAAAAAGCTCGTTGGGATTAAGATCGTTTTTAAACGGAATCGCGTATTCCCGTTTGTATTCTAGTAGTGCGTCCCATTTTTCATTGAGCGGTTTTAAAAGTCCCAGCTGCAAAATCATTCGTTCTCTCAGGTTAAAAAGCGGATCGATTGTGTCCACGGCTTTGTCGGCAAAGCGGTAACCCAACCCCGCAACAAAATTCCAAGTCGACAAACGGAACTGGGAAAGCAGCGTCGCGCCGTAGCCGACCGATTCGTCACTCAGGTAAGAGTTGCGATCTCCCGTCGGCACCGTGATGAACGGAATAATCCCGAGCGCCCAATTGGTTTCTCTTTTGAAAGTGTAGTTCAATTCAATTTGCGAGTCCTGCGGTTTCCAGCTGCGGTTCTGGTTCGCGGGCCGCACGCCCACAAGCGCGGTTAAGAAGCCCAAGGAAAAATTATCTTTAAAGCGGTAGGATCCACCCAAATGCAAAACGTGAATGTCATCGATCACGGTCCGCACCGTGATGGTGTTGTCGACGTTCTTCATGTCCAAGGGTTTCGAGTTGTACGAATAGGCCACGTTCAGGCTGTAGCGCTTGACGGAGTGCACGTCGCTGTCGTCGACGAGCAAACTGTCTAAGCTCTCAAAGCCAAAGGAATTGGTGTGATTGAAGTTTTGAATGTTCACCGAGGCCGCACTTGCGCAAGGTAAGCCCAAGATGAAAACGAAGGTCCACCGCTTCATCTCTCTAGTGTCGCTGACCAGCCCGCAATAAAGTAGACCCTGGACGCAAGGACTGGCCTTAGGGCGGAATTCATCTCGAACTGAGCCCTCTGGTTTCATAATATTTTTGTTTATTAAGAAACTCGGGTTTTAATGTTCGGCTTTATTGTCGAAAGACTAGCTACTGCTGTCCGATGTTGTAGTTCTCGTACTGGCCGCTCGCGTTCTTAACAGAAACTTTGCTGTTCAGTTCAAAAGGCGTCCGTATTCGATCAACGATCCGCGTTCGGTAGTCCGCTTCGTCCGGAAATACGATGCGATTGCCTTTTCCCTCTTTGTATTCTTCGTTATTTTTCAAAAGCTCACGAATTCCCGCGTAATCTTTTTCTTGGCGAATTCCCTCGACCAAATTCAACATGATATTGGATTTCCAATTCGCGAACGTGGTAACGGCGCTGGTCGTGGGTATATTGACCAGTTTGGCGGTGGCGGCGGCGGGGATTTCGTAAATGGCCTTGGATTCACTGTTGCAGCTGGTATTCAAATACATTAACTCCGAGCCTCCCGCTTTTTCCCGGTCGCGGGCCCATTGCCCAAATTCAGAGTTGCCGATAGAGACGCTATTCGAGTAACTCGAGTCCGTTCCGGGAAAAATTAATTCCACCACTTCTTTCCGGTCGCCCTGCTGTTTGGATCCAATTAAAACTTTTCCCTTTTTTGCGATATCAAACATGGTTTTTTCATCGCCGCCTGAATGAGCTTCTTTGATGAAGTAATCCATCTGCCCGGTCCCGCTGACTTTTTCTTTTAAATAATTCAGCATATCGTCGTTGTCTTTGACGTCTCCGAAAGTAAATCCCTTTTGAGTGTAGTATTCGACATACTGATTCATCGTTTCCTGGGTCAGGGGCTGCCCCAAATTGGTTCCTGCGACCACGACGCCGCGAAATTCCTTGTCTTTCCACATGTCTTTGTAATCCGGAGATTTATTGGCCGGCATATGGCTTTCATCAAAAGCAATTTTATCAATCGACAATTCGCCGATATAGTCTTTGCCGCCGTATTTCCATTTGTACTTTTCGGTGCGGGAATCCGACTTGATATCATCGATGCGGATTTTACCAAGCTCTTTAACGTTCACTCCCGATGGTGTTATTTTAGAACCGGTAAAAGAATCCCGACCGAGCTGCATGATCGTCATTTCGTCGCGGGTGCGAATCACCGTGAAATCGGTGATGTCCGGCGAAGGCAGTCCCATTAATTTTTGGAATTGATAAAGCGAAAACTTATGAATTTTTGAGGCAAACACGCCGTACGTCGGACCATTGCGGGCGCCGACCTCGGTCATACGGTCCGAGGCCGTGTCAGCCAGGGATTGTTTTTGAGTGTCCGACAGACCATCAGCTCCCTGGATGGCCAATTTTGAAAGTCGCTCGTAGGTCGAGGGTTTTTTGAACTCTTCGCTCAAAGTCTTGTAAGTCGCTACTTGAACTTCTTTTTTCTCGGTGTCGGTCAAGCAGGATTGATCGGCAATGCCTTTTAGTTCAATAAGCTTCGGAAACTTTTTGGTCACTGAGTTAAAGGTATTCGGTGAATTGGTCATCAAAGAACGCAGCGCTGATTTTGTTAGCCTGGGATAAGCTACTGGAACTTTCGAATTTAAAATCGCGAGCAAAACATCCAAATCTTTTTGGGGATCGGTTCCGCCCGATTTTGAGAAACGTTTTAACCAAACGACGGCTTGCCCTTCGCTTAAAGTAGAAGTGACGGGTGGGGTGAGCGAGGCCCAATTTTTTGCGTCATAGGGCGCCGAGCAGGCGGCGGCTAGCACCACGGATTTCAAGTCTTCGAGGTTGCTGGTCCCGTCGGTCGGCTTTTCGACCTCGCAATTGCAATCGACGGTTATCTCTTTTTGGGCGCAAGTTTCGGACCGAACTAGAAGCGAGTTTGTCGAGGAACCGCTTCCGTTGTACGAGCTCATCATAAATGCATCGTCGCTGAGCGCAGATAGGGTTCCCTCTTCGGAAATTTTTTCGCCCGGCGAAGGGAAGGCTTGCCCCGGGTCGGCGCAACTTCGGAAAGAGCCCTGGCTTACGAGGCGGCCATTTTCGTAGGTCGAGGAAGAGGTAAGTTTGCAGACCTGCCCTTTTTTATTGAAATAAAAGCTATTGCTTCCGCTCGCGTCGCCGGAAGGGGTGTTCAAAGTTTTAATCGCGCCCTCTTTAAGGTTCACTGCAACAACTGCGGATGTTCCGTATTGTTGCAGAAGCAGGTCTCCCGTTTTAGCATTGTAAACTGGTCTTTTCATGTTGTTAAAACTGGTATTTTTAGGAATATCTATTTTTTTGTAAGATTGCTTTTCGACATCGATCACAAACAGGGGCGGAGGGTTGTCACTATTGTAATTTCCCGATTTAAGGATATAAAATTTATTGTCCGGGGAGAGTTCGCCCTGCATGTTTTGGTCTTTGATTCCGGGAATCGTTAGCTCAAATTCCTTGGCGCTCACAGGTTCGATTTTCAGCGATCCCTTGGTGTAACTATGAGTCACCGAAGGGGCACTAACGGTATCTCCCTGGGAATAGTTTTCCCCCTGCCTTGATCCCATAACGGGCAGGCTCCGAATTTTTCCTTTGTTGTCTTTGATCAAGATTTCATTATTTTCAATTTTTAAGGCTTCGGCATAGCCGCCGCGAAAGGGAACGAAACCTTTTTTTCGGCTTGCCTGTCCGGTCTTTAGATCTACGGCTTTAAATCCGGTATTTTTAACGTAATTAAAAATATTCTCGGGCGTATAAATGCTTAGCTCGGAATAGTCTTGAATCAAAGCGTCGGTGCCATTGATCGTCACGTAGCCTTGCGGCGATTTTTCAATTTCTTTTTGATTTCCCGTTTTCAGATCAATAATCAGAAATTTACCGGCGCCGTATCCGTTGGTGTAGGCGTAGTTGCCATCTGGGGTTAACTGAAAGTCGGTACTGTAATTACCCGCGCTCGGAGAAGAGTACTCTTCGCTCGTATCCATGCACAGAGGAGCGGCAATCGCGGCTGAAAGTAAAATCTGGAAAATCACAGGCCACCTCGCCAAACCATTTTGGATTCCACTTTGTCCACCATTTGCGGCGCGAAATTAATCTGATGCGATTTGCGGGATTTTTCGCAGGCTTGTTTATTTTTTTGAAAGTACGCGTGGGTGTCTTTCTTCACTTCACCCGTTTTGTACTTGGTGCTGGTTTCGATCAGGCAATTCTCTTTCGGGATCGGCTGACTGGTGAAAGGGAAGTTCGCGGCTAATCCGAAGAAAGAAAATAAAAGAGCTGAAAACATAATGGGCCTCCGATGTCTCATTTTGGTGCGAGGGACCCGACAATGTCATCGGTTCACGGCATCATGATTGCTTAATTATTTAGTACGGGGTTTTGAGTTCATTATAAGGGGGATTGCATGTTCAAATTCTTTACAGTTGCTGTCATAACTTTCATATCGGCTTCCAGTTTCGCTGGTCCAGCACCAAAGGTTCAGGCTAAAAAGTCTCGAGCCCCCTCGAGCGTGGTCATAACCACGAAGCACTTCAAAGATCCGCGATCGTTTTCGGGCAGCACCAGTCACGGATTGCCTTCGGATCTGATCAAAGCGATGAAGGCCAGCCAAAAGTAACTTGTAGCTCCAGAACTATTTGGCCCGGAGCGCTTTGTTCATTCGCTCTATGAAGGGCGCGGCCTCTTCGAACCCGGTCAAAGTCATTTCTTTTTGGAAATTTCCCTGGCGATCTATGAAAACCACCCAGGGCAATCCCACAATTCCGAACTGCTCGGTAAAGAATTCCATCTCTGGACTTTCTTTGGTGGCATCAAAACGATACAAATCAAACTGCACGGCCAGCAATTGCACTCGCTGATTGGTAAAGGTCAATTCGTCCAGTTCGTGGCAAGCCGCGCACCAGTCCGCAAAAAAGTCGATCAGGACCGGTCGACCCTTTTGAGCCGATTCAGCCAAAGCCTGTTTAGTCAGAGGTTTCCAAGTCAACGCATTCACGTTGAAGCTGGGTGCCCCCGACAAGTTTTTGCTGGCCAGTTGCGGACGCAGATCCAGAGCTCCAACAATTAAAAGTGTGGCGCCGGCCAAAATAAACGCCAAGCAAAGGCCCTTTTTAATCTTATCAAAATTACTCTTAGCGCTTTCAAAAGCGCCACCCAAAGAACCCAGAATGATTAAACCAAAACCCAAGGCGACATCGTGCCATCGCAGTTCAATCAGAAAACTCAGGTAGTAAAAGAAAACTCCGAGCATCAGGACGCCGGAGAAATGTTTTACGCCGTCCATCCATTTTCCGGAGCGGGGGAGAAGTTTCGTGGCTTGCGTGGAAATTCCGATGACTAAAAAAAGCATTCCCATGCCCAGGGCAAAAACAAACAAAAGCCAGAAACCGAGCCAAAGATTTTTGCTCTGGGCCACATAGGTCAAAATTCCCACGAGCACCGGCCCCACGCACGGCGAAGCCACCACTCCCGCAACGATTCCCGAGAAAAAGGCATTCGCCAAACCGCCGCCGCCACGACCCAATGAACGGCTCAAGCGATTGCGAACAAACGCTGGAGGTTCCAGTTCGTAGTAACCAAAAAGCGAGAAAGCCATCAGCAAGAAAACGCCGCACATGACCCCAAGAAACCAGGTGGAACTGAGCAAAGACCCGAACAAACTTCCGGTACTGGCCGCAAGAACTCCTAAAAGCGAATAAGTGATCGCAATTCCCAAAACGTAAGTGCAACTTAAAACTACGGACTGCCAGCGCGTTCGTTTTTCAGCGTCTTTGGTTAAAACGGCAATGGTGATTGGAATCATTGGAAACACGCACGGGGTGAAGCTGGTCAACAGCCCGGCAAAAAAGACCAAGAGAAAAGTCCAGACAAGTCCTTTCTGGAAAACTTCTTCAAAATTTGAAGAGAGCAGGGGCTTTTCTATGCCGGCTGCACCTAAGCCGGGGGCGCCTAAGCCGGGGGCGCCTAAGCCGGCCGCCACATACGGAACTTCAAACATTGCGGCTTTTGGGAACAGGCAATAAGTTTTCGTGCAAGCTTGGTACATCAGTTTGAAAACAATTTTGCCTGGGGATTTTAATTTTTCGGGGGCTTCGACAACAGCTTTTAAGACCGCTTTGTCTTTCATGCCCCGGCGATTTTTCTTTGAATAGTCGTCGTAAAAATCGTGAATCGGCGAGATGCT
>JAYUPS010000359.1:0-17212 GCA_043759945.1 Bdellovibrio sp. | reverse complement strand
GTAGACCCATCGCTGCACCCAAATGCAAAATCCCGGTGTTCACTGAAATGAGAGCCATCGCAGAACCTAGCAATTGAATGGTCTCGCTGAGATCGATTCCCGCTTTATTAAAAACTCGAGATCTGATTTCTGGCGAAAGAGTTCCGATGAAATTTTGATTTCTTTCAAAATCAGAACTTCCACCCGTTAGTAGAAATTCAAAATTGTTTTGCCGAGCCAAAAATTCAATGACGGCTTTCCAATTTTCTAAAGGCCATTCCTTAAGCTGAGATTTGGTACCACCGGGCCAAAGATGCAGGGCTATCTGAATTGAAGGGCGCTTCACCGGACTGATATTTGAAAAGTTTTGAACAGGATGGGTGGTCGGCAGTTGAAGAGCCCTGAGCAGATTTCGATAATTTTCCAGCTCATGAATATCTGACCGGTGTTCAACCGTTTGGTCAAATCCAAAGTGCCGGTGTTGGCCCGGTGTTTTAAAACCAATCGTCCAGCGAGATTTAGATAAGATCGCAAACAGCGCTGAAAGCCGTGGCCAAGAATCAGCATCTATAATCAGGTCACAAGGATTTGCCCTTAAAATTTCCAAAGCTTTCCAAGGCGATTGGATCGGAAGGAGATGAACCTGATCAATGTCGTGCAGTAATTTTGCTATCGAAAAATTTGAATTTCCGACAAACAAGTGGATTTTCGCCGAAGGAAAGTTGAATTCCAAATCCGAAACAATTGCCGATAGTAAAATAGTATCGCCAATCGCAGCCGGTTTAATGATTCCAATCGTGGCTGGATTTTTGGGCGCCGATCGCCGCCCCCGGAGAAGAAAAATAATCTTTAAAATAAAAATGATCGGGGGTCCAACCCACCGGTCAATGAGTTTAAGTTTTGCATTTCCACGCTCGAAACCAGACATTTAGCTTTCCATTTTTCGCTTAAGAGCTTCGACCAGCTCCGTTGGCGCCATGACTTTGAAAGTTGTCCCCGTCGCATCGTACGTTTCATCCAAAACTCTCATCGAGGCTCGAATTTCACCGATGATGCCCTTTGCGGTGTAGGGAACCATGAGAAAGGTCTCGACCATATCCTGCTCGAAGAAACTAATGATCTTCTCTCGCAGCATTTTGACGTCTGCAGGATCGCGGGTCGAAATCTGAAGTGCATCCGGATATTCTTTTCTTAGGGCATCGCTCTCGAGAACCGACAGGCGATCTCGTTTGTTTAAGATTAACAAGCGTGGGGCTTCGATGGCACCGACCTCGGCCAAAACGCTCTTCGTCACTTCCAGCTGCGACCGAAACGAGGGATCTGACGCATCAACGACAAACAATAAAAGTTCCGCATTGTTGGCTTCATCCAAAGTTGATTTAAACGAAGCCACCAAATCATGTGGCAGTTTTTTTATAAACCCGACCGTATCAGAAATCAAAATCTTGGGCTTGGACTCCGGAAAAAGTGGACGAACCGTCGTATCCAAGGTCGCAAAAAGCTTGTCGGCCACCAACACTTCGCTGCCGGTCAGTGCCCGCATCAAAGACGATTTCCCGGCATTTGTATAACCCACCAAAGCAACCGAAATTTCTTGCTCCCTGCGATTGCGGCGAACTTGATGTTCGCTCGCGATCGAGGCCAATTCTGTTTTCAATTCTTTAATACGGTCGCGGATTTTTCGTTTGTCCAATTCCAAACTTGTCTCGCCAGCCCCTTTACCACCCTGACCTCCGCCACCGCGGTCTTCGCCGCCTCCGGTTTCGCGCAAGCGCGGAGCCACATAAGTGAGTCTCGCAATTTCGACCTGCAAGCGTGCCGCTTTGGTCCGGGCATGACGACTAAAAATCTCGATGATGACACCAGTTCGATCCAACACCGGAACTCCCGTCGCACTTTCCAAGTTTCTGAGTTGGGAGGGCGAAAGATCGCAGTCGACAATAGCAATTTGAGCGGTGCCCTTTTGATCTTCCATTAATACCGAAGGCGGCGCATCGTCTTCTCCGGTTTCCGGTTCCGATTCGAGTTCCTTTTCGCTCTCGGCCTCCCACTTGACCTGAGCTTTGGATTTTTTCTTTTCAAAAGTTGCCGCGACTTTGCCGGTACCGCCCGTCCATTCGGCCAATTCTTGAAGTTTCCCATCCCCGAGGACCGTAGACCCTTTTTCGGTGGGTCGCTTTTGAGTCACTCGTCCAACGACATTGTAGCCCAACGTTTTTACCAAGCGACTGAGTTCAGTTAAGGATCCCTCAAAATCCAGGGGACTGACTTTGGGGAGCTGGAGGCCAATTAATACCGCATTCGAGCTTTGGAGGGGGTTTTTCATTACGGCGGAGCTTCTCATTCTCTCGTTGGGAAAGAAATGATTTCATAGTAGGTATATAAATCATGGACGCTGAACGCCCCGTGGAAATCCCTTTATCGGTCCTTAACGAAGACACTCTGATCTCAGTTTTACACAGTTTTATTCAACGCGAGGGCACCGATTACGGTTTTAACGAGGTTTCCCTGGAAAAAAAGGTCGAACAGCTCCGGCGCCAATTGGAAAAAGGAGACGTCCTGATAGCTTTTGATCAGGCCTCGGAGTCGCTAAATCTGCTCACGCGTCGCGAATGGGAAAAGTTGATAAAATAAGCATCTGTGATATCTTCCGGCCCATGAAAAAACTCGTAATTTTGGTCGTTTTCTTGGCTTCTTCAACTTCGGTAGCTTGTCCCTATTTGACGGGCAAGTACTCTTGCAGCGCGGAAAACCGACCCTCTGTTTTGATCGAGATCAAAAATTTAAGCTTTGATCGTTACCAGTTGGAAGATCCTCCAGTCCTGACTGCGGACGGGTCAAAACAGGTCGCCGAAGGATTGGGTTTCGCGATCGAGATTTCCGCAACCTGCAAGAGCAATAGTCTGGTTGTAGTTCAAGATACACTCAATGCTTCGACAAGAGAGTTCATCGCCAAAGTAACGAAAACTTACAGTCCTCTGTCTAACGGAAATATGGAAGTTTCGATTAAAGCGCTTGAAGACGGGTCCACGACCGACACTCGCATCGACTGTCTTCGTCAGTATTAATTTTTTTCCAGGCTTTCAATTTCGATCATCAACTCGAGCAAAATCGTTTCTTGATTTTGTACCAGTTCCGTTAGGTAAGCCAAATCTTTAGAAATCTGAACAAGCACCGACCCTTGCGATTTTGAAATCGCCAAATTCAGTTCGCTTAATTTTTCTTGGTGAGCTTTTAAAGTCGCTTCGACTTTAGGAACTTTCTTTTTTAGTTCGCGAAGCTCATTCATTCGCTGTTTGTAATTGTTGGTCGGCTTGGATGTACTTTCGGCGGTTAGGATTTCCGTCTTTTTGGGCTCAGAAATAGTATCTCGAACACGTTCGCTCAGAACGCCTTTTTGCTGACTCCAAACATATTCATCATAGGTTCCAGGATAAACTTCCACTTTCTGATCTTTGATTTCCAAAATCTTGGTGGCCAGCCGTCCGATGAAACTGCGATCATGGCTCACAACAATCACAGTCCCTGGATACTCGGAAAGAGCTACGGTCAATGATTCAACCGTCTCAAAATCCAAGTGGTTGGTTGGTTCATCCAATAACAAGAGCGGACTTTTTTGCAGCAACACTTGACCCAACGCCACGCGAGATTTCTCTCCCCCAGACAAAACGGATACTTTTTTATGAACGTCGTCTCCCGGAAATAAAAGAGATCCTGCAATCCCCAAAATCTCTTGCGTCGGAGTGTCGAAATGTGCGGCCTTTTGGAGCGAGCCCAGAACACTGTCTTTTAAGTCGAGCTGCTCGGTGGAATGTTGAGAAAAATGTGAAAGCTTAACTTGATAGCCTAAGCTGCGCTCGCCGCTTAACAATTCAATCTGACCCGACAAACTTTTTAAAAGCGTAGACTTTCCCGCTCCGTTCACACCCACAATACCCAGATGATCACCGCGCTCCAGATTAACGGTCACGTTTCTTAAAATTGGACGGTCACCATAACCTAAAACGGCATTTTGAAGACGTATCACCGATTTTCCGGTCGAGATCGGATTTGGAATTTTAATGCGTGCTTTAAGCGGTAACTTTTTGACTTCGACTTTCTCCATTTTATCGAGCGCTTTCATGCGGCTCTGGGCCTGTTTGGCTTTTGTGGCTTTGGCGCGAAAGCGATCTACAAAATCTTGCATGTGCTTGCGCTTAACTTCCAAATTCTGAATTTTTGATTGAAGCATTTCGGCGAGCATGGCTTTTTGCTCAAAGTAGTCATCAATATTGCCAGGAAATTTAGTAATATCCCCGCCCTCGACTTCCAGGGTGGCCTCGGTCGTCCGTCGCAAAAATTCACGATCATGCGAAATCAACAGGAAAGCGCCTTCATAACCCTGCAAAAAATTTTCAAGGGTCAATAAACTCTCTAAATCTAAAAAATTGGTCGGCTCATCGAGCAGCATGAGATTTGGCTCCATCCCGATCAGATAAAGCAACTTCATTCGCATTCGATAACCACCGCTCAGCTCATGCAAAGGTCGGTCGAAGTGCTGTTGCTCAATCCCTAAATCCAAACCTAACTTTTTCAGTTCCCAAATTGGCTTCACACATTTTTCAGTCAGCGTTTCTAGCGAGGTTTTATGTAAATCCCACTCGGCTTCTTGTTCCAAATAGCCGACGCGAAGTTGATTCGAGGTCGTCAAAATCCCCGTATCCAGCTGCTCCTGGTCGGTTAAAATTTTAAAAAGAGTCGTTTTCCCGGCTCCGTTGGGGCCAATGACCCCAACGTGCTCGCCTTCGTTGATTGAGAAGCTCGCAGAATCAAATAAAATTTTGTCGCCATAGCTCTTAGAGCCTTTTTGCAACTGTAGCAGGTTCATAGATCCAAATACCGTTTGAAGCGCAACCAGTCAAATGTTAGACCCCAATTCTATGAAAACAACGATGTCCGCCTTTGCACTGTCTTTCATGTTCTCATGTTTCGCTCAGGCTGTTTGTCCCAAATTAACCGGCAGTTATGACTGTGTTGGTGGCGCCGGCAAGGGGATACACGTTGAACTGAAGAATCTTGATGGATCAACCTACGTTTTAGAAGATCAGATCGTTATTCGCGCCAGTACCTCGGGAGTTGAAACCGTCACCAAAGGCGACGGATTCAAAATGACGTTGACTGCAACTTGTCGCGATCAGGCGCTGGATGTTGAAACGGAATTCTCGAACCCAGCCAATGGTGAATTTTTCAGCTTCGTGCAACGAAGCTATCTTCCGAAACCTTCGGGGGACTTGGACGTTTTAGTTACTTGGAATGATGCGGATAATTTAGAATCTTCATTAATTCGCTGCCAAAAGAAAAGTGCGGATGTGACACCAGTTAAGCCAAAGAATCATCACTCATTCGTGGATAAAGAATTCGGCCGGTAATTAAAGAATCCCGTCCTAAACTTAATCGGCGCGGACTTTTTAGTCGAGGCTGATCAATCAATCGACCAATGGAAAACCCCTCGGTCCAACTGCGGCCGTTTCCCGCTCCGATAATCGTCGGTGCTTGAAACAGGCACAGGCGATCGCCCGTCCCAGACTTTAAATGGGCGGATAAAGTTTTCCCCCCACCTTCGATAAACACGGAACGAATTTTTAAATCCCAAAGCTTTTGGTGCAACGAGGTTAAATCGATTCCCTTCGAGTTTGAATCGACCTGAATCACATTAATGCCCTTCGGAAACGGAGCCCGCACCGACTGGCCAACCGCCCAAATTAAGTTTTCGGGTCGGTGATTTTGGAAAACATTCAGCTTTGGATTGCCGAACAAGGTTCCGTGCGGATCGACGACAACCACTTTCTTCGTCATTTTCTCAAACTCCGGATACCGAATCGTCAATTTTGGATCATCGCGTTCGATGGTTCCACGTCCGACCATGATCGCATCATGCATGCCGCGGAAAAAGTGTCCCATTTCGCGTGAACGTTCGCCGGTGATCCATTGGCTCTGTCCGTCTTGCAGACAAAACATTCCATCCAAAGAAGAGGCTATTTTTAAACTAACAAAAGGACGTTCGTTAAGCACGTTCACCAAAAAATGCTCGATGACTTCTTCAAGCTCTTGTTGCAAATTTTTTCCGGGCGACACCGCGGAAAATCTGGTTACCGCAATCCCCGCATTTTCTAAAAGACTTAGACCCTTTCCGGCAACTTGGGGATTGGGATCGATCAAACCGTAAACCAGTTCTTTGATCGGCAATTGCGCCAAAGTCTTCGCGCACGAAGGAGTTAGTCCTTCGTGGGCGCAGGGTTCCAGGGTCACAAACCAGCGGCTGTCTTTTAGCTTTGCAATGGGAATTGCGCTTAGATCCCAGCCCTTTTCGTTTTTATTAAAGTGCTTGATCTGAGCCATCTGCGCGATGGCCACGATTTCTGCGTGTGGCCCACCGTGAAAAGGATGATGCCCATAACCGAGAAGCTTCCCTTCCCCCGACAAAATCACGCAACCCACCATTGGGTTGGGGCTGACTTTTCCGGCTCCCCGCCAGGCTTGGGCGATGGCCCAGCGCATAGCTTCAAGATCCGTCATGGAGCTACCCACTTCGGGTTTAATCTTGAAGCTCCCCACAAATAATTTAATCGGTTCAGTCATCAATACGCGCTGCTACTTTTGCAGACCTATTTTTTCTGCCAGCTCTTCCAGTACTCTGGCACCTCGACCTTGGCAAATTCTGGGTCCACGTTCAGATGTTGCCAACTGTCCACCATCACGGCGACCTCATCAGTGTGAGTTTTCGTGCTGACATTGGCAACTGCTTTTGGATGGGGACCATGCGCAAATCCAGCCGGATGCAATGACATCATTCCCGCATGCAAATTATCGCGACTAAAAAAATTTCCGTCGTGATAAAATAGAACTTCATCGTAGTCGATATTTTGATGATAAAATGGAACCTTTAAAGCGTCGCCGTCGGTTTCCAAAGGTCTAGGCAAAAAGGTGCAAACAACAAATCCCCGCGCCGCAAAAGTCGTATGTATCGAAGGAGGCAAATGAACGCGCGCGCTCACGATCGGCATAAGATCACTGATGTGCAAAGTCACCGGGAAGTAATCGCCTTTCCAACCAACGGTGTCGTAGACGCAACCACCATAGGTGAATCGGGTCATCTGATCCTCGCGTTTGACCGTCACCGTCGTGACGGTCGTGGAATTGCTCTTGCGAAAAGCTTGAAGCGCTTCTAAATCGGGTTTTCCAAAGGCCGCAGGATCATAAAATCCGTTGCGGCCAACCATGCCGCGATCAGGTTCCCGAAATGAGCTCGCGCGAGATTCAATCACCAGAAAGTTTGTGTCATCTTCAAAAGAAAATGTGTGCGTGATGCATTTGGGAACCAGGATGTAAGAGCCCTTTCGAAAACTTAACAAGCCGTATTCGGTTAAAAGTTTCCCGGTCCCTTTGTGACAGAAATAAAGCGTTTCGCCATCGGCGTTTCGAAAAGCCGATCGCAAAGCTCCATCACTTTTTTTATCCCAATAATTATAGATTGAGACCTCGCCACTGTAGACCATGCGCTGCCAATGTCCCCAAATTTGGGGCATCTTAACCGCATCAAACAAATGCGGTCTCAATGGACCCTCAATCTGGGTCCATCGAGTTGATGGTTCTGGCTTAATCAGGTGAGAAACCGGTCCAAAAAATCCTTGGCGCCCCTGTTCTTCTTCGAAGTGACCCTCGGGTATTGCTTTGTGTCCTTGGGTGGTGGACTTACCTTGAGAATACTGGTGCATTACAGATAGCCTCTTTCGGTCTGGTCACGTTCAATCGCGTCGAATAAAGCTTGAAAATTACCTTCACCGAAACCCTCGTGTCCCTGACGCTGAATGATCTCAAAAAAGATCGGACCCACAATATTTTTACTAAATATTTGGAGCAGGTATCCATCGTGATCGCCGTCCACCAAAATAGCCTCTTTTTCCAGGGTCACTAGATTTTCTTTAACGCCCGGCAAACGGTCTTTCAGCATTTTATAATATGTTAGCGGCGGCGGCGTCAGGAACTCCAATTTCTTGCCGCGCAAACTTTGTATCGAGCCCACAATATTTTCGGTGGTCAAAGCAACGTGCTGGATTCCGGAGCCTTTGTATTCATCCAAGTACTCTTGGATCTGTGACTTTCCATCCTTGGGCTCATTGATCGGAACCGCAAATTTGTTGCAAGGGGAACGCATCACTTTAGAAATCAATCCCGTTTTTGCGCCCTTGATATCAAAGTACCGCGTTTCACGGAAACCCAGAACATTGGTGTAGAAATCACACCACTTCTGCATTTCTCCTATGGGGACGTTATTAGTAAAGTGATCGACGATGTTTAAACCATGACCCTTTGGATTCCTGTCGGCTTCTGAAACTTGAAAAAGATCGGTGTACAGTTTTTTCCGATTGGCTTCATCGACAAAGTAAATCAAAGACTCGCCAATACCAAAGATTGCCGGAAAAGGCGCCGTGCGAGTTTCGTCGGCTCCCAAATAGCCGCGACCCCCGCGCGAGGTCGTCACGCGGAATGCGTGAACCGCATCTTTCACCCGAAATCCGGTCGAAGATATCGAGGGCCCGTGCAGTTTAGAAAATTGAAAGGCTTGCGAGCTAGGGTCGGTATTGACAATGAAACTGATGTCGCCCTGGCGGTAAAGCTCAATTTCTCGTCCTTTGGCTTTGCCGACTTTTTTAAATCCGTAAGCCTGAAAAAGTTCTTCGAAAAGTCTTGGATTGGGTCCCGTGAATTCGACGAATTCAACGCCATCTAAACCGGATGGATTTTTAAACTCAGGAGCAGATTGAGCCATCGCAGACCACCTTTCAATTACCCATCGACTTGTAGAAATGAATGACGTGAGGGTCAACCAGAAAGGACCTGGGCGACCAATCCAAAAGTTTTAGGCCATTTCCAGAACGCAATCGACTGAGAGCGACGTAAGCCTGCCCGGGTTCCCATAACTGCGAAAGATTCACCCATAAGTCCTCTAAAGTTGCACCTTGAGATTTATGAATGGTCGTTGCGTAACCTAAAACTAGGGGAAAATTAATAACCGAGGCCACGACGTTGCCATCCCCATCCATATAGCTAAATTGCGCTCGATCCGCCGTCACGTGGCGCCAATTTTCTTTCTCGACTGTGATTGCGTCGGAAGTCACCTCAACGACCGTCCCGCGCGTGCCGTTCACCCATCTTTTCTGGGGATCGTTTTGTACGAAAAGCACTCGGCAACCCACTTTCAAAACCAATTTTTGGGGGATGGGACCGGATTTCATAAGGGTCTCGACCGCTCGGTCTTTCCCAAAATAAATCGAATCGAAAACTCTTTCCTCTCCCGGCAGGAGAGCTAATTCCATCTGATTAAATTTATCGACCTGCTCACGTCGTGGAAATAAGCGTGGACCCTTGTCCGTTTCATCATTTTCGCGGGTCCGCTGATTCAAAAATTCTTTCACGCGATCGGAAATTTGGCCCGTACGGATTTCCTGCAAGATTTCTAAAAATTCCGAGTCATAAACGCGGTGGTTTTGTTTGAGCCAGTAGGGAATAAAACCGCTGCGCTCCCAAGTTTTTGATTGAAAGGCCCACTCCCGTCGTTGCCCATTTCTGGTCACGGGCGGCAGCTGGGCAAAGTCTCCGACCACAATCGCCCGCACCCCGCCCCAGGGCTGGAGCGAGCCTTTGGCTTTTCTGAGCAGGGCTTCGGCCACATCCAGCGCGCTGGATGGGATCATGGAAACTTCGTCGATCACGAACCCTTCCACCGTGCGAAGGCGATTCATCAATCGCGGCTCGTCTTTGAGCCGCTCAAAAGTGGCCACGGCGCCGCCCTCCATAATGCCTAAACCGAAGAAACTGTGAAAAGTACGACCCTCGAGCAGCACGGCTGCTGCTCCGGTCGACGCCAAAAGGGGAAAGGTTTTCGGATTGAGAGCTTTTCGAAACTCTCGAATAACAAAGGATTTTCCCGAGCCGGCACCCCCGCTCAGGAAAACATTCTCTCCCGAATGCAGAATTCCCAGGGCCTGGGCTTGATCCGGCGACAATTCGACGGGTATCGAGGTTTCCTTGTTTTTTGCCATCCCGCGATTGGATCACATTTGCTTTGCGTCATTCCATATCAAACTTTATTTGATAGGATTGCCGTATGCATTCAAACGTCTTTGTGAACCGAACCTTAAATTTAAAACGGATCAAATACATCGGATTGGATATGGATCACACTTTGATCCGTTACAAGACCGAGGAATTTGAAAAACTCTCGCATTCCATCATGAAAGATAAGCTCGTCAAAAAAGGTTATCCCGAATCCGTGCGAAATCTGCCATTTAAGTACAATTCAGCCATTCGCGGGCTCGTGATTGATAAAACACGCGGGAATATTCTAAAGCTGAACCGTCATTCGGCGATACGCGCGAGTTATCACGGTTTAAAACCTTTGGATTTTAAACTTCAGCAAAAAACCTACAAGTCGACCTACATTGATCTTTCGGATTCGGACTACATGGCCGTCGACACCGCGTTTTCGTTGTCGTTGGCAATTTTGTACAGTCAGCTTGTCGATTTAAAAGCCACGGATTCCTCCCACAAGTATCCTGAATTTACCCAGCTGGCCGAAGATGTTTTGTACGCTTTGGATCAAGGCCATGCCGATGGCTCTTTGAAGAACACGGTTAAAAAGGATCTCGACAAGTACGTCATCAAAGATGCCCTGGTGGTTGCGGGGCTTGAAAAGTTCAAACAGCACGGGAAAAAAATCTTCATCGTGACGAATTCTGATTTTCACTACACGAAACTTTTATTGGACTACGCCATTAATCCCTATTTAAAAAATCATAAGTCTTGGGATGAGTTGTTTGAAGTCACGATTGTCAGCGCTCAAAAACCCCGATTCTTTTATGACAATTTGGGATTTTTAAAGGTCAATCCAATGGACGGCTCGATGATAAATCATCATGGACCCTTGTCCTCGGGGATCTTTCAGGGTGGCAGCGCCAATGCCTTTACTCGCGATTTCCAACTTCAGGGTGATGAGATTCTTTACATCGGGGATCATATTTATGGCGACATTTTACGTTTAAAAAAAGACTGCGGCTGGCGCACCGCCATGGTCATCGATGAGCTCGAGCACGAGGTCAAAATCAATCGCGCCACCGGAATGGTGAATGATCAAATTGAAAA
Source organism: Bdellovibrio sp. (assembly GCA_043759945.1). Classification (GTDB taxonomy): domain Bacteria; phylum Bdellovibrionota; class Bdellovibrionia; order Bdellovibrionales; family Bdellovibrionaceae; genus JAYUPS01. The sequence continues at coordinate 6,052 of JAYUPS010000359.1, read as the reverse complement.
GTTGATGCAAACCAAAGAGCCGCTCGAAGAAGAGGTCACGGACATCATGACTCGCAAAATCGAGCATCAAGGGGCCTTTGATGAAAAAAAGCTCGATCAATTGCAAGATCGCATTTCAGAAATCGACGGCATGATCAGCACTTTGATTCGCCAACAGCAGATTTTGTACAATGATCAGTGGGGTCCGATGATGAGATCTGGCAACGAGGAAAGCTATTTTGCCCATCAAGTCGATCGCTTTGCTTGCGTTTACATGCCAAAACTTGGAGATCTTTTAGAGCTCTCGCCGCGAACTTATTTCCGAGCCCCGCGACGACCGCTGGCGCACGAACTTTAGTTCTAATCCCAGGCACAAGCATCGGGTTGGAGAACAATGTTCTCCAGCGTTTCGCGCACGGCCGATTCCATTTCATTGTTGTAGGGCATGACGATCGTGACCCCGCGACCCTTGCCCCAGGTCGCAAGACCGTAGACTACGGAACCATTCACGCCCAGAAATCCCAATTTGCAATCGTCCAAAACGATCTCTCGTATTTCGGAAAAACTTTGGCGAAGCCGATCGACGTCACTCGTCACCAGCTCGGGATAAGACTTCGAGAAACTGGTAACAAACCCGACCACCGGAGCCAAATCCATGCCCGTACCGGGCTTGAAATTGGGATTACCCACCAACTCGATCTGATCGACCATCAACGGGCGAGCCCCGATAAACTTTTTGCTTAAAGTAGTTTCAAATTTGTCGGACCCGCGATCGATAATCTTATTTCCGCCAACCAGTTCAATGGATTGAGCTTGGACCGTAAACAAACACAGAACTAAAATTATTTTTTTCATATTAATCCTGTACCTCGATGATGATTGAGAGCTTTTCTTTGTGGGTGACCGGCGCTTGACCAGTTATTTTTAACGTCAGTTTCTTTTGCAGGGCTTGATCTATTTCGAATCCAGAATTACTGCCCACGATCGAGTAAGGGGTTCCCGCAACTCCGAATCCAAAATTGACGAACAAACTGCGATAGGTTTTCCCCATTCCGTCCATAAACAGATCTTGATTTGTGATCAAGATGTCGGAACTCCAAGAAATCGCACCCGCCACACCCTCGACGTTGGCTTGGCAGAGGTCTGACCACGTCGCTTTGTAATCGGGATTCGGTCCTGCCGTTAAATCGTAGACCGAAATATTTTTAGACTCTTCACAGATTTTGACCCGCTTTAGGACAAACTCCAGGCCGATTTTCTCGAAATATTCTTTGAACACGGCGACTCGAGCTTTGGCGGTGCGAACCGCGACAAGCGCGGCTGGCGCGGCAAGCAGACCTAGGGAGAAACATACAGTTAAACCAAAGACAGCCAAGGATCGCGCCAATTTCATGGAAACCTCACTCATCTCAGGTTCAAGCTTGGGTCCAAAACTGGCAAGAAAATTTGGGAATTCGGGACTAAGACTTTCCTCTCAGGTTTATGTAACGTCAGGGTCCAGAGCCTTTCCAGAAGAAACGGAACGGCGTGGTCAAAGACAGCGACTGGTCTGGTTCTCCCGGAGTTTCGATGAGACCGTAAAGTTCAAGTTCTCCCGGACCATCGAAGGGCAATTGGTTGTCGTCCCCATCAGAAATAAAATTTCCAAGATGGACCTCGTTTTTCCATTCCCATTCGGTTTGATTGGAATCAAATAAAATGGCGTCCGTACTGACCTGGCCTTTTAGCAAGCAAAAAAGCTCCGGACCCGAGAAGTTTTTTCGTACATTGATCTCTTCCAGGCCCGGAGAGCTCATCTTGACGGTGGCGAACAAAATTCGCAGGCGGCTTTGATAGGAAATCGGCGTCCAATCGAAACGTGGCTTTCCAAGATTTAAAGATAAAGGATTAATTTTTTCCAACAGACAAGACTGCGCCGGCACATCCACCAAAGAGTAATCTTGTTTCGGTAAATTCAACTGGTCGGCGGTGGCATTCAAACAAAAAAGAATTTGAATTAAGAAAACTAATTTCATTTCAGATTTCCCTTGTGGTCGATCAAAATTTGAACAAATTTTTCCAAACCAATCTGATCTTGTTCGTTGAATCGATCCAAACTTGCCGAATCAACATCCAAGACGCCAATTCCTGCCATTGGGATGACGATTTCCGATTTGGACCGACTATCACACACAATATGATCCGGAAATTTATCAACATCGGGAACGCGGAGCGATTGATTTCTCTCAAAAGCTAGGCCACAGACGCCGCGGCCGATTTTGATTCGGATGCAAGCTGGCTTGCCTTGGAAAGGTCCGAGAACCAGTTCCGAGCCCTCGAGCAAATAAAACCCGACCCAATTGATGTCATTTAAATGCTCGTTCAACAAAGCGGAGGCATTTGAAAGCGTCGCGATCCAAGATGAGTCCAGATATCCACCAAGATCTCCACACAGCTCCTGGTAATTGGTCACGGTTCTCGACCCAACAAATAAAGATAATCATAGCTGCTGATTTGGTCCATCAGTCCCACGAGCGCACCGGATTCCATTTTCTTCCGGTAATTTAGTCGTGCGCGCTGGACAATCCAACAGCCGAGAGATCCTGTTCCCCGGTTGTCATTGTGGGGAAGGACACAAGGAACTCGCAGATCCTCCTCTTGTTCCCGAGTTCGGGGTAGTTCAGAAAATATAATGGATCCAAAGTTGAGGGCTGGCTCTTGAATCAATTTCCAGGCTGGGCTTTCTTTTAAAACCGTTGCGGCATAGATCGGAAGTGTGATTAACAAAATTCGTTTTTTATCAGCGATCTTTTGTTGGAGATCTTTCTTCAGCGCTTCTTCGTTAGTTCGAAGAACGAGCTTTCGCTTGGCGGTGGATAGCTCAAAACCCGTCGCCGAATCGAGCCAAATTTCGTCAAATCCAATGCTGGGATCCGGACCCCCATTCAAAAAAATTGAAAGCGCCGATAGTTGATCGGCATTTTCTGGATCAGCCCCTAAAATCCATACTGGACGGGCCTTAAATTCCTCTTGAAGCCGCAGCCACAGGGAATTTGAAACAGATTGGGGAGTCTCAAAGACGCTTAACTTAATCTTAGGAATGGCCTTGGGTTGGATTGAATAATACGAAAACCAGGCAATACCAACGACCATCAGTATGGCAACCAATACCCAAAATACGCGTGTTAACCGGTGCATGGGGGTGGGATTACCATGCTTCAGCTTTGGTTGCCAATGCTTCAAATCTCAGCTAAACCTATCTTTAAATCCGGACCCGATCTATTAGACGGGTACCAGGGGGCAATATGAGTTTACTTTTGGTCGGCCAGGGCCGACTCGGAACACATCTTAGGGTCTATTTCGAACAGGCCAAAATTCCATTCCAGATTTGGAATCGCAAAACTCATGATTTACCGACCCTAAAAAATCGAGCTTCAAGCTCAACCCATATCCTGCTCGCGATTTCTGATGCCGAGATAGAAAACTTTTATCGCGAACAAATCACCCACCTTCCGACCAAAACCTGGGTCCACTTTTCGGGCAGCATCGAAGTTCCGGGAGTTCATTCCGTTCATCCACTCATGACTTTTGGACCGCAGCTCTACTCGTTGGAACGCTACGTTTCTATTCCTTTGATTACGACCAGCACTAAAAAACTGGATAGCCTGTTGCCGGGTCTAAAAAATCAATGTTTTCAAATCAATGTTGAATGGAAAGCGAAATATCACGCTCTGTGTGTTCTCAGCGGAAATTTCACCACGATTCTTTGGCAAAAATTTATCTCCGAGATAAAAAATCAAAACCTTGATCCCGAGATCGCTCGCTTGTACGCCGAGCAGACCATAAAAAATGTCTTCGATTATCCCGAGTCGGCCCTAACGGGACCCTTGGCTCGGCAGGATCGTCGCATTCAGAAAATGAATCTGGACGCGCTCAAAGACGACCGCTTCGCCGAAGTTTATCAAGCCTTTCAATTCGCCCACGCCGAGTTTATGGAACAGAGGAGAAACCAATGACCATCCAAACTTTTCGAGACAAAAAAAAGAAATCCGAAAAAATCGTCATGGTCACTTGCTACGAATCCTGGGCGGCCTCGCTCGTCGATTCGTCAGCGGTGGATTGCATCTTGGTCGGCGACTCGATCAATATGGTCATGTACGGACGACCCAACACCCTTTCGGCCACCGTGGAGCTGATGGTCGCACACACACGAGCCGTAGTCCCCTATGCCCCTAGCAAATTGATCGTGGGTGACCTTCCGTTCCTGTCTTACCGCCAAGAATTAAAAACAAACGTTCTGAATGCCGGAGCGTTGATGCAAGCTGGGGCTCAAGCTATAAAGCTCGAAGGCGCTGCGGGTAATTTAGACTTGATTCGACATTTGGTCGATTCGGGAATTCCGGTTATGGGCCATCTGGGTTTGACTCCCCAATCCGTGAATACTCTTAGCGGCTACAAAGTTCAGGGTCGAAAATCCGAGGATGCGGAAAGAATTAAGTCCGACGCCCTGGCTTTAGAAACAGCGGGATGCTTTGGCTTAGTTTTGGAATGTATTCCCAGTTATTTGGCCGCAGAAATTACCCACAGTTTAAAAATTCCGACCATTGGGATTGGCGCGGGCCTGGATACCGACGGTCAAGTTTTAGTTTGGCATGATCTCTTAGGACTTCAAAACCAAATTAATCCAAAATTCGTTCGAAAATATTTAAACGGACGCGATTTAATAGCTCAGGCTTTGAATGAATACGCTCGGGATGTAACTTCGAAAAACTTTCCTTCCGTGCACGAAAGCTTTGAGTAATGAAAACTTTAGAGTTCGTGAAGGACATTCGGCAGTGGCGCCAAGACCTGCAAGGCCGGGTTGGATTTGTACCGACGATGGGAGCACTGCACGAGGGCCATGCGGAATTGTTACGGCAGGCCCGCAAACACTCGGACCATGTGGTTTTAAGTATCTTCGTGAATCCGACGCAGTTTAACGACCCAACAGACCTGGCGAAGTACCCGCGCAGCTTGGAAAGTGATTTAAAAATTGCCAGGGATCAGAAAGTCGATTTGGTGTGGACGCCGTTGGCCGAAGAATTGTACGCCGACGACTACTCGATGAAAGTTATCGAAACAAAAATAAGTAGCGTCCTGGAGGGTCTCCATCGACCCGGACATTTCGAGGGTGTTCTAACGATCGTCTTAAAACTTTTGCAAATTATCCAAGCTCAGCAAGCTTTTTTTGGAGAGAAAGACTATCAACAATTGAAACTTGTAGAACAAATGGCCTCTGCTTTTTTTCTACCGACCCAAATTATTCCGGTTCCGACGGTTCGAGAAGACGACGGCCTGGCGATGAGTTCCCGGAATGCTCGCTTAACCGCCGTCGAACGCAATTTAGCTCCAAAACTTTATGCGCTTCTTAAAAATTCACCAACCCCAGAGAAAGCATTCCAAGACCTGACGCAATTGGGATTCAAAGTCGATTACGTTGAAGATTGGAACGGACGTCGTTTGGCCGCTGCTCAGCTGGGGACCGTCCGTCTGATCGACAACATTGGGTTGGGGGTGCCGCGATGAAAATTCTATTTAAAATGACCGGCTCAATTGCCATGTTTAAAGCCGCCAGCGTGATCTCAAAACTGGTCCAAGACAGACACGAGGTGCAAATTGTCGCTTCGAAAGCCGCCTTGCAGTTTGTTGGAGAAGCCACACTCGAAGGTCTGAGCCGGAAAAAAATCATTTCTGATCTTTGGGAGCCAGGCCATGCCATGGACCATATTCATTTGATGCGTTGGGCAGATTTAATCGTCGCGATCCCCGCGAGCGCGCATTTCATTAATCGAATTGCTTCAGGTATCGGGGATGATCTTTTGACGACCATGTTTCTCGCGCACGACTTCAAAAAACCCTATCTGATTGCGCCGGCGATGAACACGGCAATGTATTTGCACCCGACGACGCAAAAGTCTCTGGAAACTTTGAAGTCCTATGGCCTTCAAATTTTGGAATCCGCCAGCGGTGTCCTGGCCTGTGGCGAAACCGGCTACGGTCGTCTTTTGGAAGTCGATCAGTTGCTCACCGAGATCGAAAAGGTCGGAAAGCAAAA
>JAYUPS010000358.1:0-2417 GCA_043759945.1 Bdellovibrio sp. | reverse complement strand
GCCGACAAATTGGGGCTCTTTCAAATCGGATCAATCAAGTCTACGGCGGTCCCTATCATTGGTCTTTGATAAACTCGAACCATTACTACCAATACGCCTACAAATACGTTTACCGAAATCCGGTAGATGCGGGAATTTGCAATTTAGCGGAGGAGTATCGATATTCAACCCTCCACTCGCTGTTGGGACAAAGCCGCAGTATTATTCCGCTCATCGAGGACGTGAATTTATTTTCTGATACTGAGAATCAATTGAAGTGGCTCAACCAAAGTTATCCCTCCGAGGCTGCCAGAAAAGAAATTCAAAAGGCACTCCGACGTCGGGAATTCAAATTTCCCAAAGACAAAGGTCGAAAGCCACATGCTTTCGACCTGATCATGCTCTAAATTCGCGGTAAAGGTGCGGCGCACCTTTACACCTTTAGAACATGAACCCCGCGTTGAGCATCGGGTACATTTCGGTCACGGTGTTTCTACGATCCGCGACGATTCCCAGAATATCTCGTTTTTTGTAATTCAGTGACATGTAGTTAAGTTCGGCGCCGATGTAGAAATTGCTGGAAACCATCGTGTTGTAACCGACTTCAAGTCCAATCCCACTGGCTTCTTTGTAAATGAGCGCGTCGGATAATTTGTACTGGCCGCTAAAATAATAAGTGAAATCTAAAAAGTATCCGTCGGAATGATAGCCCAGTTGCGCGCCCGTCGCCGTTCGCGAAGCCGTGGTGGTCCCATTGTTTCTGCTTAAAGTAGCGTAAATTGCCCCGAGGTAAATATTGTTGGACATCAAATAACCCAGCTTCAAGTTCCCGTAGGTATTTTTGTCCTCGCTCGCCACGGCGTAATCGTCGCCGGAGAACTCGATGTTGTAAATCAAGCCGCTGATACCGACATTAAAACCCTCGGAGCCCGAAGCTCCCCAAGATATTGTCGGGATAAAAACCAGCACCGCCAAAATAAATTTTTTCATATGACCTCCACGGCCCAATGGTATTAGGATGAACCTTATGGTTCAAGATAAAGAAGACCTCCGCTTGATTCAACTCGTGTCCGGTGCGTGCACGCCCCAGACCCGGGTAACTTTGCAAGGTTATCCTGACGACGAGGGGATTCGCGTCAATCAGGGCCGCCCTGGCGCAAGTCTTGGTCCAAAAGTAATCCGAGAAATTCTTTTTAAGATGACACCCGAGGCGCAGTGGTCGGTTCATAAGTCTTTTATTTTTGATGCTGGCGATTTGGTGGTTGAGGGTAAAGATCTGGTTCGTAAACAAACAGAGGCTCGCCAGAAAGTAACCGAGCACTTAAAAATTCCGAATAATTTTTTAGTCTCGCTTGGCGGAGGTCATGACTACGGCTTTCCCGATGTCGCCGGATTTATGGACGTGCACGCCAAACAAAAATCAAAACCGCTCGTGATAAATTTCGACGCCCACATGGACGTTCGCCCTCAAGGGAACGGCCCCCACAGCGGCACGCCCTTTCGCCAAGTGGTTGAAGAGTTCGGTTCCCAAATGGAATTGATCGAAGTCGGTATCCAGCCTCAATGCAACAGCTCCACTCACTTGAAGTGGGCACGGGATCACCAGGTAAAAATTTTAACGATCGATGAGATTCGCATCTCCAGTCTGTTGCAACTTTTAAAAAAGACAATTCGACCCAATAAAAACCGACCTCTGTTTCTGAGCTTAGATATCGACGGATTTTGCGCGAGCCTTGCTCCCGGATGTTCGGCTTCGTGGCCTGGGGGATTGGAATGGCAAGAGGTCTTGCCCGCATGGCGTTGGCTTCTGACAAGCTTTCAGGCCAAAGCCATGGGAATCTACGAGGTCTCTCCGCCCTTGGATCTTAATAACCAGACTTCCCGTCTGGCCGCCCGAATGATTTTCGAAACTTTGCGAATTTTGTTGCCCAAAAAGCCTGCACTTGCGAGGCCCCGGAAAAAATGAGAAGACTTGGATATGACAAACATTCCAAAATCAGAAATTAAAGCTCAAAACGAATCTGAAATTATCCGCGAGATGTTGCCGTTCGCACTCTATGCTGCAGTACCGATCCTGCTCACTATTTTAATCGCCTTTACTTTCGGTAATACACAGCAGTAGCTGCCAAAAAAGGCAGCTACCAATTACCAGCTAAGGAAATCGCGCGCTCGTGGCGTTGTAATTGTTCAACAACTGCCCTGCAGTGAGCGGACTGTTGTAGATTCGAATATCGCCGTACATCCCATTAAAATACGGAACGCTCGGCACGTTGCTGGCGTCGACCTCGGCCGCAATGGCCAGCGGGAACGTCGATCCTCCCACATCGTAACCCGTGCTTGTGCGAGTGCACTGCAAAACTCCGTTCACATAGAGCGACAGGTCTTTCGAGGTGTTGTTGAAAGTCGCCGCAGCTTGCCGCCAAACACTGGCCGAAGCC
>JAYUPS010000357.1:0-2420 GCA_043759945.1 Bdellovibrio sp. | reverse complement strand
AAGCGCGTACAAGGCATAGGGCTGCTGTCCCGCGATCCAACCCATTGGTGCTTTTCTGCGAAAATCGGGCTCGGCATTGCCGTAGAGTAAAAATTCATCGGGATGAATGCGCTTGTAAGTCGCATAAAGCAGGGCTTCAAAAACATCTTCGTGAAAAACGTAGGGCAAAACCAAGTGACGAAAGTTTAAGGGGGCTTCAATTCCCGTCGAAGCGACTGGTTTGGTCAGGCGCCTTGACCAACCAAACAAGCGACCGAATTTTAAAAACTGCCGGAAATTATGGGCGCGCAACGAATACGAGATCGGTCGATACTGCTGAATCGCCGAGCTCGACCACGTACCCATCGAACCGATGATTTTGCCTTCGGCATTTCGCGCGATCAGAATGTCATGCAACTTCATGCCGGGAAGCCGCGCTATGAATTCATCAAAACTTTTCTCGTCCCAAAAACTAGAGAACGGGTAGTACTTGGCCCGGTCGAGCAAAAATTCCAATAGCTCAGGTTTGGTTTGAACCGTGGCTTCAGAAACCTGCACGCTGGGTATGGGATTATTGGCCCAGGGAAATTGTCCGTGCAAAGTGACCAAATCAAATTTTCGGTACAAGTAATACCGGGGCCACGCGCGTTTGGGGGAGCGGGGTCTTAAAAATACGTTGTGCAAAAGAGCATCTTCGCGGCTGATCGCGCTGAAAATCACCGCGACTTTTTTTCGTCGGTAAATATCGCGAATCACCGGCAAAAATTTCTGACTCCATTCAAGCAAGGGTTTGCGGTGGTTGCTCACTCGAAGATCCGTGGCAAAAGCGATTTTTTGTGGACGGCCCTCGATAAGAACGTCGCGGTAAAGAAAACTCGCGCAGGCTTGGATTTCTTTGTCGTCCCCTCGCAAAATGTAAGTTTCATGTTCGTGGGAATGCAATTCGTAGGGCGAAAAAAAACTTTGCGGGCGATGAGGGCGGAATTCAAGCGCCCCTTTCAAGGTGAACTGCTCGTAAAACGCATTCAATTCCGCACTCAAAGACGAATCTGCAATTTCCGGAAGCTCTTCTGATATTGCAGATGTTTGTGTGCCTGTTGGTGGGCCCGATGCGCCGATTTGACTCATTTCCGCCACTCAAGATCTTGCACGCCGGCTTTAAAATTCACAAAGCGCGCCATGACAAATAAATAATCGCTCAAACGATTCAGGTAGATGCCGACGGTCTGCAATTCCCCTTGCGTGGATTTTAAAACCGAAAATTCGCGCTCGGCGCGCCGGCAAATCGTGCGCGCCACGTGCAAGTGCGAAGCCCCGCGCGTGCCGCCGGGAATAATAAAATTTTTTAAAACAGGGAGTTCGGCCGTCATCGCGTCGATGTGGGCTTCCATTTTGTCGATGGAGCTTTGATTTAAAGCCGGAAGCTTCGGTAAAAAAGCGGGATCATCGCACGCGACCAAACTGCCCAAATTAAAAAGTTCATTTTGAATCACGGCAATTCTCACCGCCAAATCTTGAGAAAGCTCCAGAATGCAAAGACCCAGATAGGAATTTAATTCGTCCGTGGTGCCATAGACGTGCACGCGTTGGTCGGACTTTTCGATGCATTGTCCACTCAGGAGCTTGGTTTGACCTTGATCGCCGGTGCGGGTGTAAATCTTCATTCCCTGATCTTATATCTTGTACTATATTCAAGGGAAGTTATTTGAAGGAGGTCCTATGCCGATGGGTTTTATCGCCACCATCCCGCATTCGGGAGAAAAAGTTCCGGATTTTTGTGATTGGCTAAAGGGCCTTCCGGAAAACATCTTGATGTATGACGTGGACCGCTTCGTTGACCGCTTGTATGAAAATAGCCTGCAAAAATTAGAAATTGAGTTCGTAAAAACCGAATGGCATCGCTATGCGGCAGATTTGAATCGCGTTCCCGAAGATATTGATGCGGGGTCGGTAATCGGTTCAAAAATCGCCGCCGGTGTCAACAATCGCGGATTTCATTGGCAAATTACGACGGACAATCACACCTTGATGAAGACTCCCATTTCCCAAGACACGCACCAGAAACTCGTTCAATTAATTTATGATCCTTTTCACGAAACTGTCCGGAATCTTTCTGCAAAAAAGAAAAATGCTCAAGGCCTTTTGCATTTGGATTTGCACTCGATGCCCGGAGTCGGAACCAAGCAGCATCGCGATCCGGGGGAACGTCGCGCCGACATTGTGGTGAGTGACTGCAAGGGCATGAGCGCACGTTCGGATTTAGTTGATTTGGTGATGACCTCGTGTGCGCGTGCCGGTTTTAAAGTTGCTTACAATTGGCCCTATTTCGGAGGCCGAGTCTCCGAAGTTTACGGAAATCCGAAAAATAACCATCACACTATTCAGGTGGAGTTGAATCGTTCACTCTATATGGATGAAGTTACCAAACAAATTCGGCCTGA
>JAYUPS010000356.1:0-5963 GCA_043759945.1 Bdellovibrio sp. | reverse complement strand
CAGATTCGAATCGAAGGCGTCGTCGAGAAATTGACCCGTCCGGAGAGCGAGGCCTACTTCGCCACCCGGGTACGAGAGAGCCAATTGGGCGCTTGGACGTCGAATCAAAGTGTTGAAATTCCAAATTTAGAATATTTGCGCGCACACTTTAATGAAATCGAAGAACGTTTTCGTGACCAGCCGGTTCCCTGCCCTCCGCATTGGGGCGGATTTCGATTGGTGCCGACGATGATGGAATTCTGGTTTGGCCGTACCGGCCGAATGCACGAGCGCTACATTTATGATCGGTCTTCAGAACTAAAATCGCACCCGGCAGCCTCGGTCACCGCGATCGAGAAGCGTCCTTGGCGACGGTATTTAAAAAGTCCTTAGGCGGAGTTGCGAATGATCCTGGTGACCGGCTTTAAACCATTTTTGGGTGAGACCCTAAACCCCAGTGAAGTTTTATTGGCTAAGCTGAAATCTTTAAAACAAGTAGAGACCTTGCTTTTGCCGGTCGAATTTGACGGCGCCTTTAACAATCTAAAAATTCACCTGCAGCAGAAATTTAAATTTATTTTGATGCTCGGTCAGGCGGGCGGTTCCGCCAACATTCGAATGGAACGAGTGGCACTAAATTTGGAAGACGGAATGACTCCGGACGCGGTGGGAACTGTGCGGATCGGTCATCTGATTGAAATCTCGGGGCCACCCGCTATTTTCAGTCCCTTGCCCTTGAACCAGTGGCGCCAACATCTTACCGAACTTCTGACAGCCGGGGGTCTTGGTCATCGCATCGAGCTTTCGAATCACGCCGGAACCTACGTCTGTAATTCCCTGTACTTTAAAACGTTGCGCCATTCTTTAACGCCAGCACTTTTTGTTCATTTGCCCTACATCAGGGAGCAGGTCTTGTCCAAGGCCCCGGGTACGCCGTTCATGGATCTTGGGGAGCAATGGGAAGTCGTACAAAATTTGATTGGGATTTTACAAAATTAAATTCAAGGTAAATCGAACTGCAAATCGATTGTCGGACGCCTTCACCGGCGTAACTGCTTTTCTCTGATTACAGCCAAGCCCAACAATCGCAACCACTCCCCAGCATACCTGGGGGTACCGGTCACATGGCTAAAATTTCTGCAACCAAACAACTTAAGTTCTTCGCGTCCCGGGGAATCCACGCTCATTGTCACGGCGGAATGCTCCGGAAAGTACGGGCCGGGCGATTTGCGCGGCCTTTAACCAGCAAAGATCCGCTCCACCTGGTTTTTAAGGTGGAACGCCAAAAACTGAGGACACGTTCATTGCGCACTCACAAAAATTTCAAACGGATTCACGATATTGTCGGCCACTATTCCAAAAGATTTTACGTCAAAGTCGAGCAGATATCGATTCAGGGGGACCACATTCATGCCTTGGTCAGAACCTCCCGCAGGTCCAATTTTCATAATTTCTTTCGGGTTGTTGCCGGGCAGATTTCGCAGCAGTTTCAAAAGGAGGGTTGGCTCTTGCCGATCCAGGTGACCGGTAAAAAGCCGCTGCCTTTCTGGAGGCATCGACCCTTTAGCCAGGTGGTGAAAGGCTGGAAAGCCAATAAAACTATCCGGGATTACATTCAGCTTAACGAAAAAGAAGGCCGATTTGACATTGCCTACCAGAAAGAACGACTGCGAGGCTTGTCACCGGAAGATTGGAAAATTTTGTGGACCTAAATTAATGAAGCGCGCTCGGAGCAACTAAATAAAACTCCGGAATCTGTAAATCGAAAGCTTCTCCACTTTCAGTGACCATCTGGTAGGTGCCCGTCATTGAGCCCGAAGGCGTCGACAGGGGGCAGGCACTTTCATATTCAAAAGACTGACCCACCGACAACTTGGGTTGAACGCCCACGACGCCGGCTCCTCGGACCTCTTCCACTTTCCCGAGCCCATCTGTGATGACCCAGTGACGGGACATCAGTTGAGCGGGCATCGAGCCCTTGTTTTTAATCTGAATCCGATAACGGAAGAAAAAAAATCCATCTTCAATTCGAGATTCTGCGGGATCAAAAGTAACCCGTGTTTCGATCTCGAATTCTGGTGAAATCTGTTTTTGTACCGACATGTGAGCCAGGTTATGAATGCGCAGGGCAGCAGTCAAGCAAAGGTCGCGGCAGGGCTGGGTTACAGCATAGGGATATTTTTTATCTCAAAAAATACCGGATAGTGGTCCGAGGGCAAAAGCAATTTTGCATCAATGGTGGTTGGCGGGTCCATGATTTGCCCGCGTAAATCTTTAAAGCGCACCGTATGAACCGAAGACCGATCCACATACTGCAATAGCTCGGGATTGGAAAAACAATAGTCAATTTGGCGCCCTTCGGGATTGGGTGACCGGCCGACCTGGTAGAAAGTCGCGGAATCAATCTCGGCTTTTCCCGCCCATTCTGTGAGTTCGACCAAATCCGAATTTTCGTAGAGATACTTAAACTCGGGATCTAAATTTGATTTTCGCGCCGAACCATTGAAATCTCCGCACACCGCCACCGGAATTTGAGGGTGGCGTGCACTAAGTTCAACGTAAATATCAACCAAAGTTTTTAACTCGGCTTGCCGGCGCTCGAAGCCGGCCGGATCGATTCGGTCGCGATCCAACTGAGACTTGAGATGCGTCAGCATAACGATCAGAAAAGGTTTTTCTCGATCGCGCAAAAACAAATGCAATTCGGCCGCGTCTCTCGAGAATTTATGACTGGGTTTCGTCAGTGAGGTCGGGCCAAGCTCCGAAGCCGGCATCCGTTCGTGAGAGTACAAAAAATTAATAGGGCGGCTTTTGTTGCTGATGACGTCAAAATAAAATCCCGAATTTTTACGGATCAAAAACCCAAGATCAATATTTCGGTTCGAGTTTCCTTCGACCAAAGCCGGCGAATAAGCATCTTTTAAAAACAGTTTGTTAAAATTGACCAGACTTTCCATTCCGCCAACTTCGCAAAACAACACTAAATCCGGGTCCTGATCTTGAATTACTTGGGCGATGGCCCGGCATTTTAAAATACTTTTGTTCGGATGGACCGATGTGGAAAGCCTTTGCCATTGTCCTTCGTCAATTTTTAGATGAGCATCGGTCAAAGGAATGTCCGAAAGAAGAAATAAGTTCTCGGCATTCCAAAGTAGAGTTTTGAGACTGGTGCGCGGATCACTCATATCGACTGTCAGCTTATAATAAACCGCCGTTAAATCATGGAGCGCACCGTTATTTTTGTCATTTTAAGAAACTTTTCCGATGCCGGGAAGCGGTTGCGTGCAGTAGATCCTATAGTATGGCAGATTGGGTCTCGATTCTCGCGATTATACTGGCTGTGTCCACTGGCTTTTGGAGTGTCAGCTTGTATTCCAAAGTAATAGCACTCGAAAAACGAAAAACTGAACTCGAGGGCGAAAAACTAGCCCGGACTGCCGAATACGACATTCAAATCCGTTCCTTGATTCAAGTCCGAGAAGATTTAAATCAAGACAAATCCAATTTGCGCGAAGAAACATTGAAAAAACAGAAAGATTTTTTCGAACGAAAAAAATTAAATTGGTCCGAACATGAACTCCGGGTGACTGAAGCCCTGAAGCTAATTTGCCGTAAGCTTGATCTGAATTATTTTGATAAAAACTCTTTTCCCCTTTCAAAGCGTCCAGATTTTGCGGTTGAATTGGGCGGTCAATTTGTCGTTTTTGATGCCAAGGCACCTTCGGACCCAGAAAATATTAATTATTTTCCAGAGTATTTGAAAAAACAGGCCGAGAATTTGGAAAAGTACCTTAAACAAGAAGGCGTTCGGAAAGAGGGATTTCTGGTCGTGCCTTCCGACGCCTTGGGGAGCCTGCACGGAAAATTCTTTTACGAAATTGGGGGCCTGCAAATTCATGTCATTGGCGTCGAAGGTTTAGAATCCGTTTTAAGACTTTTTAGAAAAATAGAAGAGTTCGAAGTTATTGAGGGCTTGGGTCCCGAGGAGCAAGATGCGGTGGCGACTTTTATTGGGCAAACCAATCGCCTGATGAAGCGCCGGGTACAAATTGATCAATTTTTGTCCAAAAAAATCATAGAGGTTTTACAAAGCGGGGACAGCCTGCCGGCGGATATAAAAGACCGAGTGCTTTCCAAGGAAAAATCTTTTGCTATCAATCCGCCCCGGGTCGACCGGGGCAAAGCGCTGGCACTTTCTGATATCGAGAAAGACCAAAATAAACTTCAGAATTTGCTGAGATAGATCTTGAACATTGATATTCTTCGCAGCGAAATTTATTACTCCACTCAGCGCAGTCAAGGTGCCGGCGGACAGCACGTCAATAAAACAAATTCGGCCGTGACCCTGCGCTGGCTCTACGCCCACAGCAATGCAGTTAACGCATGGGAAAAGTCTCGGATCACCGAAAAACTGGGGTCTAGAATCAATGAAATCGGCGAACTTTTTATCAGGTCGGAAATCTCGCGCACGCAGCTTTCCAACAAGGAAGATGCCTTTGATAAATTGCTGGAACTTTTAAAACAAAGTTTTCACCGAGAGAAAAAGCGCATTCCCACCAAGCCTTCAAGATCAGTAAAGCGGCGCCGGTTGGATTCAAAAGCTCAACACGGCGAGAAAAAAAGCAATCGCACTAAAAAGTGGATTTAATTTAGACAAAAAAGAAATCATTATTAGGTTTCGATCTAAGTAAAAGTCTTGAAAGTGGCTACCCGCGCGGAAATTTCAAGGTTTTTTCTTCAAGTTTTCTGGAGCAAATCCGAAAGAGAAAGGATGAAAACACTTTTCTTTTTTTTCGCGGTGGTTTTGGTTAGCTGCGGACCCGCCCTGCGCGACGATTTGTACGAAACTACGGCTAACAGCAGTCTGGCAAACGATCCTGCGCGCGATCCCGATTCCGAGGGAGTTCCCCCGGGCCTCGATCCCCAGGCGCCATCCCCCGAGGCTGATCTGCCAGCGTGGGTCTCATTTAAAATGAATCCCGACACCCAAACGCTGGCTCACGGACCAGCAAATTTTTGGGAAGGCTGCGAGGTCCGTCAAACCGTCAAAGGCGGGTATTCCAGCGACACCGTTTGCGGTCGAGCCTACTTTCATCCCAAATTCGCAAACGTCTTAAATAAAATATTTTTCAACTGCGCCGTCACTGCCGCAAAATCGGCAGTCATCGGGAAGCCCGCCCGGGTTTTTATTAAACACTTTGGTTCGTACAATAACCGCAATTCTCGTGGCGGGTCTTCGCTCAGCATGCATGCCTATGCGAGAGCCTTGGATATCGTAAATTTTAATCTGTACGATGCGAACAATGTTTTGACTCGGGTGAGCACCCACGTGCGGGATTACAAGGGGAAAACAGCCTTGTTCTATGATCGATTCCGAGAATGCTGGCGCCAAGCGATGCCCGCGGTTTGCAAAGGCAAATCCGAGGGAAGCGGTTCCATCGGACACCCCGAATCAAATCTCGGGGGTAACACACTTCATAATGATCATATTCATCTCTCTTTACCACTTTGTGCGGGGTAGCTCATGATTCTCTACAGTTTATTCATTTTGGCTATGAATTTGTTCTCGGTGCAAGTCATCGCCGACGAAGGGGAAGGGCAAGTGAACCCCGCGGCGGCCGATCTGGTCAGTGTTAAAAAATTCCGCTTGGACAATCGCGTGGGAGATATTTTTGTGGTGGTTCGTAGGGACGGGCACATGAACGGCCATCCGTTTATAGTTGAACTTCGACCCAGCTGTGGTCCCGAGGGTGCCGATTGGAAGTCTTTAAAAGTCGCGGACTCGCAATCCGCTTGCCAGGTCATCCCCGGAACCGAAAAGCTCGATGCAGACAAAAAACAACTTGGCGTCCGTATTCATGAGGCCAACGGAATCCTGTACAATGTGAATTCGATGAAAGCGACGATCAACGGCAAGGCCGTAAGCAACGATCCGCAGTGTGCGACGACAGCCAATGAATTCAAGTTCGACCTAAGTGAGTTTT
>JAYUPS010000355.1:0-5968 GCA_043759945.1 Bdellovibrio sp. | reverse complement strand
TATAGTCTTGCCTGGTTAGTGAATCCGAATACAGTCTTTGATTTGCATTCAGGGATGTTAAAGTTTCATTCCATAGGTCCCACCAAGACAAATAGACCTGATTGTAAGTTTCCAAATACCGCGGATGGGGTGATGCCGCCGGGCAGAGAATGTATTTTATGTTGGGCAGGTCCAAATGTTTCACAGCAACTACTTCGGACGTCTTTAAAAAAAATTTAATAAATATTGTTTTAGGACCTCTGCCATAGTCTTGGCGGTCTTGCGCGTGTAAAATAAGGTTAAAGTGAATTGATAGAAAAGTCGATAGAGGTTCATGTTTAAGTACTTTCTGAAAGACCCCGTATTTTTAAGTCATTATCATCGCAGGTGGACCGGGGTTTTGTTTGCGGTGAATCTACTGTTGCTATCGCAGGTAACACTCAGCTGGGAACAGTTGACAGTTTGCCTGCCGGCGATTTTGCTACTTTGTTCCGTGCGTGTACAGTGGGTTATGGCGGGATCTGTTTACGGCTTGTTGGTTGGGGGCTCGGCTCAAGAGTTCAGTCCGTGGCATTTGTTTGGGCTGCCGGTGGCCTGGACTTTGTCCTTGGTATTTTCGGGTTTAATCCATTGTGCCAGTCACGGAAGCCTGCGTCCCCGAACTTTAAATCGCCCCGTGGGCGAATTGCTGGGGCTCGCACAATTGAGCGGGTTTGCGGACTGGAATATCGTTCATATTCTTCACCACAGCCACACCGATGATCCGGTCCGGGATCCTCATCCGCCACAAAATTTAACCTACTGGCAATACACCAAAGCCATGCGCGCGCTCATCGTAAAAGTCTTTGTGGCTAAGTATTTTCAACTTTTTGGAGCCAGTGAAAAATCCCAACAAGAGCTGAAGGCGTTTTCGCGAAACTCTAAATTGGCCCACATAAATAAAGTTGTCTTTTGGTTTCTTCTGTTAAAGTCCCAAATCTTTTTCTTTTTGTTCGCACCTTCGATTGTGGCAAAAATGTTTCAATTTTCTTGGCTCAATTGGGCCGCTCACCGACCCGGGAAAGCCGGCGTTGAGATTCGAAATCTGGAGGGTGCAGGCTACAGGTATTTAAATATATTTTCTTTCGGACTTTTTGTTCATAAGAACCACCACTTGGTGCCCACGTTATTTAATCCCAAATCCTACGACCCGACATCCGAGAAAATCGCCAGTTAGAGACATCTTACTATCTTTTATCAGCGCTGGCTGATTCGGCCCACGTTCGTCCGCGATTTATGCTGCCCAGGCCCCGGTGGTCCAGATTTGTATTAAGATTCACATTGAAACGCAGAGCTTCGCAGTCTTCAGCCCTCATGGCAGAATTTTTCTCGAAATGAAGACGCCCGACCTTCACAAATGGAGCCTGTTTTTCGTTCCACTCCCAAGTGGCATTTTCGATCCAATCCATCGCCGCGTGCTTTTGGCCGCGCGGATCACTCAGATTATTTTCCGCCAGCGTTTGCACTTCCAAATCAAAACAGCTCATTTCAGAATCTTGAGCTAAATGTCGGTTCAGTTCTTGAGATAAGGTGTCGGGATCTTTTGTAAGCGATTTCGACGTGTTATTTGCGCAGGGACGAAACGAGTATTTCACCGCCTGAGTTGAACCCAGCAGAAAGGGAACACCGCTCCAGTAGCGTATGTTTTGATAGGCCGTGGTCGCTGGAGCCTTTTGGGCTTCACCCAATGTAAAAGCCTCTTTTATTTGCCACAGGCGCCGAGCACCGACTTCCCATCCACCAGCCAGTGCGCCTTTTTTTGCCAACACCATGATCGCCGCAAAGATTCCTGAATCGTTAATCGGAAACGTGGAAGCGCTATTCATCGAAAAATCAAATCGCCCTTGGGGATTTGAAATTTCCGCTGGCATTTGAATACTAACGGACAGACTTCGGATGTCTTTGTCTTGATCCTTTTGAATACTTCCTGCGGCATTGGAAAAGCGCAAAGTCGCCGGATAAATCCCAGCATGTGCAAAAATTCCTTTCCGTAAACTTCCAGGGTTTTCATACATTTCAAAATTGCCCCTGGCACATATACCTTTGGCGTGAGTGCCGCGCAGTTTTTTCCCATCGATTTTGGCTTGTTCTTGCAGATGAAGAATTCCTTCGACGATTTGGCGCTGATATTTTTCCTCATCCGGAAGAAGTCTTTCGAATTTTTGATGGGGCGTACCTAAAGAGATCAGACTTAAAACTAAAATTGAAAACACGGGGTCCTCCGGGGAACTAAGGTTTGATGACTTCATTGAATAGGGCCAGTTGACCGCAGATACAATCTCAGGAAGGCTACAGTTTCGGTGATTTCTGTTAGCCGAGGATTTGGTAGGGAATGTGCCTGATAAATTCAAGACTTTAAGTAAAATTTCTAAATCCGTCTGTGATTTGGAAGCCAAGAAGGGCCACATGAAATGGAGTGTGGCCGAACTTGCACGGAAATCTGCCGTTAGTCGCCCTTTGGTCTACCGTTATTTCGGAAGTTCTAAGGAAGAGATTCTTCGGGGTGCGTTGAAGCACATCGCCAGCATAATTTACGAAGGTGTCGATGATATCGTGACGGCACGAATGCGATTAATGGAGATGCCATCGGCAATTATTTTTTATCAAAAATGGCGCACGTCTGAAGGTTGGATCACAGAAGAATTCATTCACATCGAAAAAAAATTCCAAGGTAAAATTCGAAAACTGTTCCCTAAGGCCTCGGCGGCGCAAGCTGTTCACATCCATGCGTTGATGCATGGATTGGTCACAGCGCCCTTTATCACCCCTGCTGAAACGGCGGCGGCCTTTGAAAATTTAGCTCGGAGTTTGTCTAGATAATCTGTCAACAAACCGTGTAACAAGTCGCAGCATCATTTTTTCAAACTCCTGATTTCCTATAATTCCTTCATGGTTGGGACACAATTTGGCGCCCCTCGGGACCAATAGGTTTGATTAGTTGTGTCAAATCTGTTAAATCTTTCTCCACTCGAGCGGATGTTTATCAAAAACTCCCTCTAGTCTTTCGGAAAGGGAATCAATGACCAGACCAAGTCCAAAAGAAAAGGTACTCCGGGAACGATCTCAGCGGGAGCGACTGCGTCCACCTCCAAGTGGGCCGGTAGATTTTAAGGTGGGCGACAACGCTGTGTACCCGGGCCATGGGGTGGGACAAGTGGTGGCTGTTGAAAGTAAAGAGATCATGGGTTCTCGTTGCGATTTTTATATCGTGCAGATCCGTGAAACCGGGATGAAAGTTATGGTTCCCAAAAACAACGTTTCTAGTGTGGGTTTAAGGCCAATCATCTCCAAGGATGAAGCCACCAAGGTCATCGAAATCTTAAAGATGACCGATGTAAAAATTGATAACCAAACATGGAACCGCCGTTATCGCGAATACATGGAAAAGATCAAAACTGGTTCGGTGTATGAAATTGCCGAAGTTTTGCGCGATCTTTTTCTACTCAAAGTCGACAAGGAACTCTCTTACGGAGAGCGCAACATGTTGGACACAGCCCGTAAGCTTTTGATGAAAGAGCTGACACTGGCCGTCGACAAAACCGAACTGACCGACCAAGACGGCGTTCGCGCGATCTTCGGAATCACATAGTAGGCATCCAGAGGTTTTTCGCGTAGTCTAAATTGTTTAATTTATGACGATCGCGAGGAGCCTCTGTGAGTGCGAGTCCCCAGTTTTTTCCAAACCCCAAAATTTCAAATTCTGTTCGGCTTCGTTATGCTCCCAGTCCGACGGGGTACCTGCATGTCGGAGGAGCCCGAACCGCTCTTTACAATTATCTTTACGCGAAAAAAATGAAGGGGCAATTCGTACTTCGTATCGAAGACACGGATGAAGCTCGTTCGACCGAAGCGTCTTTAAAAATGATGATTGAAGATTTGGTTTGGCTCGGTCTTAACTGGGACGAGGGTCCCGATCCGGTCACCCTCAAAGACCTAGGGTCCGTCGGTCCCTACAAGCAAAGTGATCGCAAGTTGATTTACAAAGACATCGCCGATCAGATTATGAAATCCGGCCGTGCTTACTATTGCTTTCTAACCGAAGAAGAAATCGAAAAGCAGCGCGAAGAGGCCATGAAAATGGGACAGCAGCCCCAGGTGAAAAGTCCTTATCGCGACTGGTCGGTGGAAAAAGCTCTCGAGAAAATCAAAGAGGGCGGGAAAGCCGTCGTTCGATTCAATACCAAGGGCTTAGAAAAAGATTACGTTTTAACTGATATTGTCAGGGGTGAAGTGCGCTTGCCCTCGGATATGGTCGGGGACTTTGTGCTTCTCAGAAGCGGCGGGGTTCCGGTTTATAACTTCTGTTGCGTAGTGGATGATCACCTGATGAAGATGACCCACATTCTGCGTGCCGAAGAGCATCTACCAAACACGCTCCGACAAATGATGATCTACGAAGCCATGAAATGGGAGATGCCGCACTTCGGTCATCTTTCTCTGGTGCTCGACGAGGATCGTAAAAAATTATCAAAGCGTCAGGGTGCGACCTCGTGCACGGAATTTAAAAATGAAGGCTATTTGCCCGAGGCCCTGAACAATTACATCGCGCTTTTGGGTTGGTCTCATCCCCAGGACAATAAAGAAGTAATGAGTATGTCTGAGATGCAAGACAGTTTTAGTTTGGATCGGTTTAATTCTTCCGGCGCTGTTTTTGATATCGCAAAACTAAAATGGATGAACTCGGTTCATTTGCGGGCTAAGTCAGACCGGGAAATTTGGACGCTGTTGTTGCCGTTCCTGCAAAAAGCGGATTTGGATTTGCCAACGGATACCACGTGGCAGGATCGCAGTGTGCAAGTGTTTCGACCCAAAATGGAAACCCTGTGGGATGGGGTTGAGCTTTATCGTCCGCTTTCGAAAAAACATTTTGCGGTGGCGCCCGAAAGCAGTGAAGCCCTGGGCTGGGAATCCACCAAAGCTGTTTTTGCCGAATGGAAATCACAACTGGAGCAAATTCAAAGTGATTATTTAACCGAAGCGCAATTTTCAGATCTTGAAGCGAAAGTAAAAGAAAAGACGGGCGCTAAGGGCAAAAACTTGTTCCAAGCTCTTCGAGTGGCTGTGATCGGAAAGCCCCACGGGCCCGAGTTAAAAATATTGGTGCCCCTGATGCCGCGGAAAGAATTGATCGAGCGGGTGTCTAAGATATGAGCTTGCAGGTTTACAACACGCTCACGCGAAAAAAAGAAGTCTTTGAACCGATTGCGGCACCCAAGGTGAGCATCTATCTTTGCGGGCCCACGGTTTATGATTATTTGCACGTCGGAAATTTTCGCGGTCCCATTTTTTATAATTTTGTTCGCAATTGGCTGGAAGAGCTTGGCTACAAAGTGCGTATTATTCAAAATTACACGGACGTGGATGACAAAATCATCACGCGAGCTTTGCAGGAAAAGTCCACGTCAGAAGCTGTGGCCGAAAAATACACGGTGGAGTATCAAAAAGATTTTACCTCTTTAAAGTTGCGACCGCATGATTTAAATCCCAAGGTCACCGAGGCCATGGAAGTCATCCAAAAGATGATTGAAGATCTTATCGGAGCCGGAAAAGCTTACGTGGCCGGGACTGACGTTAACTTCTCTATTGAAAGTTTCAAAGATTACGGGAAATTATCAAATCGAAATCCCGAGGATTTAATGACCGCGGTTCGCATCGAGCGCGATGAA
Organism: Bdellovibrio sp.; assembly: GCA_043759945.1. GTDB lineage: Bacteria > Bdellovibrionota > Bdellovibrionia > Bdellovibrionales > Bdellovibrionaceae > JAYUPS01. The sequence continues at coordinate 284 of JAYUPS010000355.1, read as the reverse complement.
TCCAAAAGAAACCCGCTCGATTTTGCACTCTGGAAGGGAGCAAAGCCTGGGGAGCCAAAATGGGCATCGCCGTGGGGCGAAGGTCGGCCCGGATGGCACATCGAATGCTCTGCGATGGTCCGCCAGCATATGGGCGAACAGATTGATATTCACGGCGGGGGAATGGATTTGATTTTCCCCCATCATGAAAATGAGATTGCCCAATCCGAGAGTGCCACCGGAAAGTCCTTTGCAAAATACTGGCTGCATTGGAATATGTTAAATCTTGGCGGCGCAAAAATGAG
>JAYUPS010000354.1:0-2422 GCA_043759945.1 Bdellovibrio sp. | reverse complement strand
TCCAAAAACTTCCGACTGGTTCCATAAGCCATCGGTTTTCCTGGAAGCTCCGACTTGCCCTCAAAGCTCACGAGACCTTTTTCCATCAAAGCTCTCAGTAGATGGCCGCTTTCAACCCCGCGAATGTCATCAATCTCTGATTTCACGGTGGGTTGTTTGTAAGCTAATATAGCAAGTACTTCGAGCGCGGGACCCGACAATCGAAAAGCCTTGGGCTTAATTGACCGGGTTAAGAATTTCATGTTGTCGACCTTGGTGCGTATTTGAAATCCACTGGTGACTTCTTCCAAGGTGACGCCCCGGCGTCCCCCTTGCAGCTCCAACGACAAACGCTGGATGGCGGCACGGATATGCTCGGTTCGAATGTTCGTCCCTTTAAAAGAAGCCTTGATGGTCGCTAGGGTTACTGGCCGGTCCGAAGCAAAGAGCAAAGACTCCAGGATCGAGTCCAAATTTTCTTCTTCAATAACTTCGACGTCTTCAATTTCAGCAGCATCGAAAGCCTCGAGCTCAGTGCCTTCGACAGTGACTTCAACAGTGACTTCAACTGGAGCCTCGAGATCAGCCTCGGCATTGGCTTCGACATCGACGTCGGAATTTTGTTCATGCTCAGATTCAATATCTTCGAGCATTTCCATTTTCATCGGCTGTTTTTTAGATTTCGTTTGCGCCATCGATCTCTCCTCTTTTTATCGGATTCTCCGTGATCGGATTCTCCGGAATCGATTCTTCACCAAAACTTGCCGCAAAAAGCGAAGCCGCGTGGGCGGTTAGGCTTGCAACTGAGCGAGGTGCTGGATCTTCCATAAGCTGTTCGGCCGCCAAAATTTCTTCGTCGGTCGCCATTTCTGGCTCGGGGATTTCTTCGAGTTCCTGTTGGACAGGTGCCAAGGCCACGCCCTCTTCCAACAGAGGAGTGTCCTGAACACTTTGGTACTCTTCGACCCGAGAGATTCCGCTGGCGTCGATCTCTTTGATAGCTTCAATATAAATTTCTTGCTGGTGTTCGCTTTGAAACAAACGAACAAAACCCATTTTCGCAAGCTCCAGGGCCGACAGGAACGTCATCAACACCTGCCGTCGACGATCATCCGCCGAGTTGATCAAGTCCCCCATCGCGATTCTTTGGTTCAGAAACAAGCGATCTCTGATTTCCATAATTCGATTTGCCACACTTTGAGTTTTAGCCGCCACTCTGTGGACGCGCCTTTGCACCGAACGCATGGCTTTCCGATAACTTGAGATCAACGAAAAAAGCGCATTGTCTTCGAGCTCGATCTCTTCGCTCAACTCTTCCCATTTTTCTTTAAATCCTCGACTCCAAACGTCTCGCCCCAGCCAAGGACGCTTTGCCAACTCGTGAGCGGCATCTTGGTACTTTTGGTATTCGAGCAGCCGTTGAACAAGTTCTTTGCGCGGGTCTTCGGCTTCTATTTCCTGACCCTGTTCGTTGTACTGCGGAAGCAAAAGCTGGGATTTAATTTGAATCAGGGTGGCCGCCATGGCGACAAAATCCCCCGCCACTTCAAGATCCATTTCTTTCATTTGGCGAATGAATTCAAAATACTGATTCGTGATGCGATGGATTTCGATGTCAAAAATATCCATCTCTTCTTTTTTGATCAGATAAAGAAGAAGACTTAAAGGCCCTTCAAACTTAGGCAGTTGAATTGTAAGACCCAGGGTCGAAGCCAATGACATCAATGTCCTCCAAGCGATGATTCAATCAAGGAGCTTTTTAATTTTCAAGAGTTCTTTTGTCGATCCCTGGGTATTTTTGCCGTAATTAAACGCAGATGCCCATTGAGTTTCAATCTTATATCGGCTACTTTTTCGCAATGAAACTTACCGTTCTAACGGGTGACCGCCCCTCGGGTTCACTGCATCTTGGGCACTACGTCGGATCCTTGAAGACCCGCCTGACCTACCAGGAGACCCACCAGCAGTACATCATGATTGCCGATGCCCAGGCGCTTACCGACAACTTCGAAAAGCCGGAATTGGTCCGAGAAAATGTCCTGCAAGTGGCTCTCGATTATTTGGCAACAGGTCTTGATCCCGAAAAAAACACTTTTTTCATTCAATCTCAGGTTCCGGAACTAACAGAGATGACTTTTTATTTTATGAATTTGGTGACGGTGGCGCGCTTGCAGCGAAACCCCACGATCAAAGAAGAGATTAAACAAAAGGGATTTGATGAGTCTCTCCCGGTTGGTTTTTTCTGTTATCCCATCAGCCAAGCCGCCGATATTTTAGCCTTCAGCGCCGACATTGTACCTGTGGGCGAAGATCAAAACCCCATGATCGAGCAGACCAATGAAATTGCTCGCAAATTCAACGCCGTCTACAAGGTAAAATGCTTTAAAGATGTCAAATCCGTTGTGGGAACTATCGGACGATTGCCTGGAATCGACGGAAAATC
>JAYUPS010000353.1:0-5971 GCA_043759945.1 Bdellovibrio sp. | reverse complement strand
AAGAAGATCCCGCAACCGGGGAGCCGATTGCTTCGATTTTGTCGGTCAATCAAGATCCGGGTCGGTGGGTGAAATATTTGGGCAGCTTGATTATTAGTCTTGGTATCATTTGGTTGTTTTATGAACGCAGGCAGGCTTCGCGCCGAATGGCGCCGCCGAGCCTTTAAATAAACGCCTGTAGAGTTTCTAAGGAGTTCGCATGTTGCAAAGGTTGATTTTAGTTCTGGGACTGGTTTGTGGATCTTCGGTGTTGGCCGGATCCACGGCGGGTATGGAAAGTCTGCCCATCCAAGACAGCGGTCGAATCAAGCCCTTAGATACTTTTGCTAAAGAGCAACTGCGCATGGTTTACGGTAAAACCAGCTTCGAAAAAAAAGCCGCCATCGAAATTATTATGACGTGGCTTTTGCAACCACAGGCCTGGGAAGACAAAGAATTTTTTGAGATTAAGTATCACTTATTAAAGCAAGCTTTGCGGTTGCCCGAGACCAGAAACTATTTTACCCCGAAAGAAATTTTATCCAGCGATCGTCTGAGCGTGGTGATTCAAGAATTGCAAAGCAAGCGAGAAACCAAAGAGAAGCTCGATCCCTATTTCCAGGCTGTGCAAAGACTGGAAACTCAGCTGTTTATCTTTAAAGAGATTGCCTCGGGCCGCATGGTGCGAATCGCCCCGGCGAAACAGGGCGACGCTTGGTTGGGACTTCCCGATTTGCCGGAAAATTTACAGGCCGCTTTTGTGGAAGTGACCAAAGAGTTCATCAATACAATTTCAAATTCGCCGGGTGGTGAAGCGGCCCTAAAAGAAAAAGTCGAAAACTTTAAAGCTTTGGCTCGCGCGGAGAACCCGTCGCAGTATCCGGCGGACCGTGAAATTAATGTCGAGGTTCACTACAATCATTTCCATCCTTTCCGTTGGGCGGCCATCGCTTATTTTTTCTCGGCTTTGGCTTTTATTATGTTTTGGATTTTCAAAAAGCGTTTTTGGATTCCGATGGGGTGGACGCTTTCAGTTTTAGGGCTTTTGTTGCACACCTATGGATTTGCCATTCGTGTCTATTTGATGGGTCGGGCTCCCGTCACGAATATGTACGAGACGGTTATTTGGGTGGGTTTTGGCGCGGTCGTCTTTGGAATGGCGATCGAAGGTCTTTACCGTTGGGGATTTGTCTTGGCCGCGGGAAGTGCTGTCGCCGCGTTTTGTTTGTTGTTGGGAGATTTGGCGCCGGCCGTTTTGGATGCCAGTCTTCAGCCACTTGAACCCGTGCTGCGAAGCAATTTTTGGCTAACCACCCACGTAATGACAATCACCGTCAGCTACGCCGCTTTTTTTCTGGCGTTTGCTTTGGGAGATGTCGGACTTTTTATGTCGCTCAACGAAGAAAAATACAAAGAGCAACTCAAAGCGATCGCGCTTTCGATTTATCGATCTATTCAAATAGGAATCGTATTTTTGGCGCCAGGAATTATCTTGGGTGGAATCTGGGCCGACTATTCCTGGGGTCGATTTTGGGGTTGGGACCCGAAAGAAACCTGGGCTTTGATTGCTTTGCTGGGATACTTGGCAGTCTTGCATGCCCGTCTGGCAGGGCTTCTTCAGGTCTTTGGACTGATTGCTACTTCTGTGATCACTTTTTCTCTCGTGATCATGGCTTGGTACGGAGTTAACTTTGTTCTCGGCGCGGGGCTTCATTCTTATGGGTTTGGCGCCGGTGGGGTCGAGTATGTGGTGGCCTTTATCGCCGCTCATTTTGTCTTCGTGACTTATGTGGCATTCGCTCGCAGATCGAAGTAACGTTCTGAATTTGGTGGCAGAAAAGCCACTATAAAAAGCTATTGATTCTGCGCAGCCCTTGGTTCAAGAATAACAGCGACAACTAATTGATAAACGCATCCCTATTTTTAAGGAAGAGCTATGCAGCATCTACGACTTCTCTCCTTGGCGGCCCTCAGTCTTATTCTGAGCGCCTGTAAAATGGATTACGGCATTGGTTACAACCAGGGCTATCAACCCGAGCAGCCTTTGCCGTTCTCGCACGAACTTCATGTTGGCCAACAAAAAATGCAATGCCAATATTGCCACAACCAAATCGAGCGTTCCAATCACGCTAATATTCCGGCTTTGTCGACCTGTATGAATTGTCACCTGGTCGTGAAAACGGACAGCCCTCACATACAGAAACTACGCGAGGCTTACGATGCCGGCAAATCAGTTCAATGGGTCAAAGTTCATATGCTTCCGGATCACGTGAAATTTAATCATGCGGCCCACTTGGGCAAGGGTGTCAGCTGTCAGACCTGTCACGGCGAAATTGAAAAGATGGAGAAAGTGGCTCAGTTTTCCACGCTCTCGATGGGTTGGTGTATAAATTGTCATCGCCAACCGGAAAACAAAGCGCCCCTGAGCTGTTCAACCTGTCATCACTAGTTGTTTATTGGAGAAGTTAAAATGTCAGATCATCAACAAGATCCTCAAGAAATAGACACGCGTTACTGGCAAAGTCTCGAGCAGTGGGCCGCCGATCCCGATTTTCGTAAATACGTGGACGAAGAGTTTTTGAGCTCACCGATTCGCGAAGGCGCTATGGACGCCAAAGAAGAGGGTTGGGCACGACGGGAATTTTTAAAGTTGATGGGAGCCTCGCTCGCCATGTCAGCTGCGGGCTGCGTACGCCGTCCCGTTCAAAAAATTGTACCTTACAACAAGCAGCCCGAAGAGATTACTTTTGGAATCGACAACCATTACACAACTTCTTGGCAAGACGGTTCCGAGGGTTTTGGTTTGCTGATTAGAACCCGGGAAGGGCGCCCTTTGAAAGTCGAAGGGAATCCCAAGCATCCCTTCAACGGTCAGGGAACATCGGGTCGGGCTCAGGCCCACATTCTGGCGCTCTACGACCCGGAGCGGGTCAAAGGCGCTCAAAAAAATATTCAAAATAAGGACAAAGGCAAAGAGCGTTCCAATCGCGACACCATCTCCACGAAGTGGGAAGACGCTGACAAGTTCATTGTTGAAAAATTGAACAAGGGCGGAGTGGCTGTTTTGACGAGCTCCCTTAATTCCCCCTCCACCCGTGCGGTGGTCTCTGATTTCGCTCAAGCCTTCGCGGCTCAGAGCTACGTTTGGGATGCTCTTAGTTACGAGGAACTTCGCGAAAGTTCCAAGCTAAGCTACGGTACCGATTCGGTCCCAAGCTATCGCTTTGACCGGGCCAAAATTATGGTTTCGATTGATTGCGATTTTTTGGGCACCTGGCTTCAGCCCACTGCGTTTCAAAAGCAATTTGGTGAAACGCGCAAAGCGGACTCTGGCATGAGCAAGCTGGTTGTTTTTGAATCGAACTACTCTCTTACGGGCGCCAATGCGGATCTGCGGGTTCGGATTAAACCCTCGCAACAATTAACTGTCGCGATGGCGCTTCTGCACGATTTGCAGGGTTCAGCTCCGTCCTCGGTGTTTAAAAAAGCGCTCGATGAAATGGGAATCGATAAAGCGTTTTGGAATCGTTTGGTTGCCGATTTAAAAGCGGCCCGCGGGCAATCGCTGGTGGTTGCCGGAGGCTTAAGCTCTCAAACGATAGATGCACTTCCCTTGCAGTTGGCGGTCAACGCGATCAACTCATTTCTGGGCAATGACGGGATTACGGTTGATCACGCCAATCCCTATCCGGGAATTACCGGCTCTCACAAACAATTGAAAACTTTGATTGAGCAAATGGAAAAAGGCGCAATCAACACTTTGATTTTAAGTAAAGTAAACCCGGTGTACGCAAGCCCTTTGGGGAAACGCTTTGTTGAAGCCATGAAAAAAGTAGATCTTGTCGTTTCGACCGCGGATCGAAATTGCGAAACCTCGATGTATGCGGATTATTTGTTGCCCGACCATCATCCGATGGAAGCTTGGGGCGACAGTGAAATCGTTGCTGGGGTTTACACGATCCAACAGCCAACAATACAGCCCTTGTATGACACTCGCTCACTTCAGTTAACTTTGATGACTTGGGCCTATCTGGCCAACAAGGGGCCCAAACGACTGACCGAGAATGAGTCTTTCTATGATTACCTGCGGGCCTATTGGCGCGGAGAAATTTTTCCGAAGTTCGGGGGCGGTAAAACCTTCGATGACTTCTGGGAAAATGCCCTTCAGGTGGGCGTGGTCGGCGGAGACCGTTTGGATTCCAAAGGATCGTCGCGCACTTTGCGGACCGTGGCGGCTCTAGAATCAGCCAAGCCCGTCAAGAAAACAGGTTACGAGTTGGTTCTTTACCCCACCGTGATGATGCGGGACGGATCTCTTTCGAACGTCTCATGGCTTCAAGAAGCTCCCGATCCGGTCAGTCGAATTACTTGGGATAATTTTGTCTCGGTATCCATTAATACTGCAGAAAAAGAAAAATTAAAAAAGAACGACGTGATTGAGATCACTTTGGGCGACAAAAAATTAAATTTTCCAGTTTTGATTCAGCCCGGTCTGCACGACGACGTGCTCGCCGTGTCGGTGGGTTACGGACGCTGGGCCGCGGGAAAAATTGGCAACAATGTCGGTATCAATATGTATCCTTGGGCGCAAGACTCGGACAACGGAGTCGTGTTTTCGGGTCAATCGGTCCAGCTCAAGAAAACCACATTAAGCTACATGCTCGCTAACGTGGCGGGACACAGTTCGATGGAGGGTCGCAAGATCGTCGTGGAAGCGACGCTCGAAGAATATCTAAAGAACAAAGGCGCAAACAATCACAATCATCCGGTTTGGTCGATCTGGGGCGGACACGGATACAACGGTCACAAGTGGGCGATGGCTGTGGATTTGAACTCTTGCACGGGTTGCAATGCCTGCGTGGTGGCTTGCCAATCTGAAAATAACATCGCCGTTGTGGGACGCAAATATGTCCTGCAGGGACGAGAGATGCATTGGCTGCGCATCGATCGCTACTATGTCGGCGATCCGAAAGAAGCTGAAACGGTGTTCCAGCCGGTGATGTGCCAACAGTGCGACAATGCTCCCTGCGAAACGGTTTGCCCGGTGTTGGCGACGGTCCATTCCGACGAGGGTCTGAATGACATGATTTACAACCGCTGCGTGGGGACCCGCTATTGCTCAAACAACTGCCCCTACAAAGTGCGCAGGTTCAATTGGTTCCAGTACGTCAAAGTGATTGAGAAGCCCCTGCATCTGGCCTTGAACCCCGATGTTACGGTTCGTATGCGTGGGGTTATGGAAAAATGCACTTTCTGCGTCCACCGCATAAAATACGGAAAGAACCAAGCCCGCTTAGAAAAACGCGAGCTTAAAGCCGACGAAATTAAGACAGCTTGCCAGAGCAGCTGTCCGACTGACGCTTTAATTTTTGGAGACGTGAACAACCCGGATTCAAAAGTTGCCAAATTAGTAAAAGACCAGCGGGCTTACGCTCTTCTGGAAGAATTTGGAGCGGCTCCCAGCGTTCGTTACATGAGTAAAATCAGAAACAACAACAAAGCTCACCGACACGAAGGTTCGGCAGAAGGCGGCCACGCATGATGAAGCGTAATGAACTCCTGTTAGGCGAGAAAAGTTTAAAAGATATCACGGACGACATCCTAGCCCCCGTGGAAAGAATGCCGGGCAAGGGTTGGCTCGGCCTATTCTTGATTTCCAAGTCCATGCTGATTTTTTATATCTTTACCTTGGGCTACATTATTTCGACGGGTATTGGGTTGATCGGTGCAAATCATCCGGTGGGCTGGGAAACCTTTATCATCACTTTCGTCTTTTGGATCGGTATCGGTCATGCCGGCACTTTGATTTCGGCGATTCTATTTTTGTTTCGGCAAAAATGGCGGACTTCGGTGGCCCGAACCGCCGAGGCAATGACGGTCTTTGCGGTCATGACGGCGGGCTTGTTCCCGCTTTTGCACACCGGCCGACCTTGGTTGGATTTTTGGCTTTTGCCCTATCCGAACCAACGCGGGCCTTTGTGGGTGAATTTCA
>JAYUPS010000352.1:0-2429 GCA_043759945.1 Bdellovibrio sp. | reverse complement strand
CAAGCGCCGCCATTTAAAGAAACGGCACGCTCCGAGCTGGTGCAGGTGATTTTAAATTCAAAAGTCGCCACGCAGGCATTCCCAGGATTTGTGTTCGTTGATAAAATCTCAACCTCACACGAATAAGCCGGACCCGTGTTGTCGGCGTTAACCGCGTCGGTTTCAGACTGTTGGACTTCTTCGCGGCATTTTTCAAAATCAACGCCAGCAAAACTGAGAGGGGCAAATCCAGTTAAAACTGCAAAAATTAAAAGTGACTTCATTTTAAACTCCTTAAGGAAAGATTTAGAACACCCGGGAAGATATCAGCAGGGCGCTAGAGAAACAAGGAGGTCCTTTTTTTTACAAAAATAAGCTTGCAAGATTTGGCCAATGTTTCGGTCCGAACGGCGTAATCGACCTGCCAGGTGTCACCATCTTCGTTGTCGTCATAGATGCTTACAACGTAGTCTGAGAAAACCCCTTGAGTTCCCTTTAGTTCCGCGACGTATTCGATGCCGTGGGAGCCCTGAACAGTTCCCATTTCGGCCTTGTAAGCCCGAATGGCCCCGTATTTTGCATAGTTAACACAGCGATCCTGCTCGGCCAGAACCGGCACAGACAACACCATCAAAACGACCGCTAAGAAAGCCTGTGTCATACCGAAGTCCAATCTGGCAGAAAACCCCGCCGGTTAATCTTTCACAGGCCAGGGCTAACCTAACTTGCGGAGGAAGTAAATAACCGCGTGGTTAGTTTCTTCGTGGACGAACGGGCCAAAGGAAGGTCATCAGAAGCAAGGCCTGAAACTTTTGGTCTTTTGGCTATTACGACGATTCAAGGTTACCAAAAAAACGGCGCCATGGAGTCTTTCCAAGCCGAGATTGTTGGGCAAGTCAGTGACCTGCACGGGCGAATTCTAGCTCGAAAAATATTCCCATGAACTGTCTGAACTGCATTGCCGCCAATTAAAGGCCGGTGCAGATCGATTTGATCAGTTCTTCAAAAAGCTTAAAACCAATTTCAGCGAAGCAAAAATCAGGTCTCAGCGACATTAGGCCAGCTCATGAACAATTGGCGAAAAACCAATCTCAAAAAGAGGCACGAAGTGTCTTTTTCGCTTTAAAATAACACGTCCAAAAGTTCTTCGAGCTTCATTCTTAGTCGGAATTTGCCGATAAGTGTAAAGTTAGGCGTGTGTGAATCGCTCCCGGATGAGATCACATATAGGAGTTCAAAGTGAGACGGAGTCGAAGTTCAAAATTTCAGACGATCTTCTTAACAGGCTTGGGCTTGGTTTTAGCACTGCAATTGGGTTGTGACGGCAAGGCTCGCGAAATCGTCAAGGGTACAAACTTGGGCGACTCCACCACCGAAGACGGTGGTACTCGCACCGATGGCAGCGACCTGGGTCAAATTTATCCGGTCACGACGATCATTCCCGCCACTCAAGACTGGTCCGGAGTGGCTTTTGGCGACATGGTTTCCAACAAACCGATTCGGCTTTTTGATGATCGCACGCAAAACTCTCAATGGCCGTTTGAATTCACTTACACCTATCCCCCGAACAACTACAAATTGGGCGAGGCCCATTTGGTGCTTGTTGCCAGTCGCGACACTTCGGACACCGAGGGAATCTATATCGGTAATGGCTCCATGGGAGTCATTACCGGTCGTCCCCCGGGCGGCGATATGAAAACTTCACCCTTCGTGACCCACAGATTCTATGAGTGTGCCGCCGGTGGCTGCGGTGCGGGACCCGCGATATCCACCCCCTACAATCGCTACGTCATGGATTTTGGTCTGACCCATTACAAAATTGGAACTGAAAACTCGTTTGATTTGGACATCGCAGCCCTTGTGAAAGATGGCACCATGGGCGTCGGGATGAGCGCGGTTGACATCGTAAAATTTGGTAAAGTGCGCGCCAATTTGTTTGATGATCTGGCCGTCTTAAGTTTAGGGTCTTTCAGCTTGGCCTCGCCACCCATGTTGTTTATGGATGGCTTCACGGTTTCAAAGACTGCACTTAGCTGTTCGACCAGTCCTGCCTACAAATTTATTAATACTTACATCCACAATGACGGAAATTCGGTTTCACAACCGGCGTTTACGGGCACCATCTACAATCCCTACACGTCTTGGGGCACCCTGGGGGCCGCGGGTAATACCGTTGAATTCTTTTTCGATCCCAAGCTTCCGCGCATTTCGACTTTAAATGATCTGACTTTAAATTCTGCAAGCCTGACTTTCCAGATTGATCGCGCGTCCTCGGGCGCTTCGGCTTTGGTGATCAGCGGGGTCGGCATTTCTGAGGCCGGTTTCAATCGCGGTTTGGCCACTTCAGCGGTGGAAAGCTGGGATGACACAGCCTCGGTGAACACGGCCTTCAACGCGTTTTTGGTCGGGGTACCTGCGGGTACGACTTCGACCCAAACTTTAAATCTAGT
>JAYUPS010000351.1:0-2438 GCA_043759945.1 Bdellovibrio sp. | reverse complement strand
AAAAAGGGTCCTGTCGCGACCAAAGTAACTGTTAAAAGATAAGTAAATAAAAGATAATTAAAAGCTATTCGTTTTTAAACTGGGGCTCGTAGTCCCAGTTTAAAAAAATTACTTTTCTTCCCATTCTTTAAGGGCGGCTCTGGCTCTTTTTCCCGCGATCAGTTCCGAAGTTTGAGGTAGCGCAAAGTATTCCGCATCGGAATCCGCAATGCTTGTGAACTGCTTGAACGAATGCGTCGTCGACCAGTTGTTCTTGTCCGCATAGAATTGCAAAGCTTCAACCAGTACTTCAACTTTTCGTTCCAAATACTGTTCTGGCGTGATCGCCACGGGTTTTGTCATTGCAAATAAATACCAGCAGGGCGAACCAAAAAGCCATGTGTATTTTTTAGCTCGGCTATGGCACTGTCCGCCCTATGGAAAATCCAGAAATTATTCGGCTGACCCAGACGGTACAAAAGGGCGGTTGCGCCGCAAAAGTTGCCGCCGTGGAGCTGCGAAAAATTTTAGCGCAAGTGCGATTCCCGCCCAACCCACAGGAACTCCTCATCGGCAGTGGTACTTTCGATGATGCCGCCATCTATAAAATCAATAATGAATTGGCTTTGGTTCAGACTTTGGATTTTTTCACTCCGATTGTCGACACTCCTGAATTGTTTGGTCGGATTGCTGCGGCCAATGCGCTCAGTGACGTCTACGCGATGGGAGGACTGCCAAAAACTGCCATGGCGATTTTTGCGTTCCCGGTAGCGACGTTGGACAGTTCAATTGCGGTCCAAGTACTTCAAGGAGCTTCGGACACGATTGCTGCTTCGGGAGCGGCGCTGGTCGGAGGTCACACCATCGACGATGACACCATGAAGTTTGGCCTTTCGGTGACTGGCTACGTTCACCCGGACCATGTGTGGTCCAATGCAGGAGCCAAACCCGGCGATGTTTTGATTTTAACAAAACCGCTGGGAACGGGCACCCTGACTGCCGCCTTGAAGCGAGGCGAAGTCTCGGAATCGGAAATTGAAGATGGTATTCAGAGCATGTGTTTACTAAATAACGTTGCCGAGATTCTAAGCTCGGCCGCAGCTCGGGACATCCATGCGGCGACCGACATTACAGGCTTTGGCTTGGCCGGGCACGGGCTCAATATGGCCCGAGCAAGCGAAGTAAGCCTTCATATTGAGACCTCGCGCTTGCCAGTTTTTAAAAAGGCTATGGAATTGCTCGAAAAAGGTTTTTTAACCAAAGCCCATCGCAGCAACCGTGAGTACGTTCAAGCCGAAGCTGAATTGAATCAAGGACCTTTGTTACAACAACTTGTTTTTGATCCGCAAACCAGTGGGGGATTGTTGTTGGCCGTTGATCCGAGCTCGGCAGATCAAACCTTAAATGAAATCTTAAAATTTTTCCCCAGTGCCTGCCGGGTCGGAAGAATCGAAAAAGCGGCCTCTAAAAAAATTATCTTTTCATGAATATTCCGTCGTCGGATTTCGAATCTCTCTTTCTACAGAATACGCCTTGGATTGATCTTCGCGCGCCGGTTGAATTTAAATTGGGATCGGTTCCCGGAGCCGTCAATCTGCCTTTGCTAACGGATTTGGAACGACACGAAGTGGGAACCACTTACAAAGCGCGGGGTCGGGAAAGCGCCATTGAACTGGGACACCAGCTTGTGAGTGGCCAGGTCAAAGAAGCGCGGATTTCAAATTGGATGAACGAGCTGCAAGCCAAACCTGAAGCTCTTCTGTTCTGCTTTCGTGGTGGTTTGCGCTCGAAGATTGTTCAAGCCTGGCTCAAAGAGCGAGGGATAGTTTGTCCCCTGGTCGAAGGCGGATTCAAAGCTTTGCGGCAATTTCTGCTCGAGTCGATTGAAAATAGTGTTTCAAAATTGCAATTTGAAGTTGTCAGCGGGCCAACGGGTTCCGGAAAGACCAGCTACCTGGCTGCGAGCCAGCGTCCCCATCTGGACTTGGAAGCTTTGGCCTGCCATCGGGGTTCGGCTTTTGGGGCCATGGAAATAGCTCAGCCCTCGCAAATTGATTTTGAAAATCGGGTGGCGGTGGCTTTGTTAAAGCTAAGGGATCGGTCGGATTCCGTTTTAATTGAAAGTGAAAGTCGAATGATCGGGCGTTGTGCTGTGCCCGAGAGCTTGTATCAGAAAATTAAGAACGGTCCAAAAATTGTCCTCGAGGTCGTTTTTGAAACCCGCGTGGAAAATATTTTTCGGGACTATGTTTTGGAATCCAAGCTGGGAAGATCCGGGGATCTGTCGCGCTTTTCAGAATTTCGAAATTCGGTCAAAGCTATCTCTCGAAAACTGGGCGGTTTGCGCGCCCAACAGATTTTACAAGAAATAAATTTATCCCAAAAAGAATTCGAACAGGGCCGGGGTTTTGAATCCAATCGGGTTTGGATTTCAAATCTGCTTCTTTGGTACTACGATC
>JAYUPS010000350.1:0-17632 GCA_043759945.1 Bdellovibrio sp. | reverse complement strand
TTTCGCAGGAATTCTGGCCGCTGGCATCTCCCTGAATAGAGGTTGAAACCACCTTTTCCTGGTCGATTTGATATTTAGCGCCATTATAGAGAACAAGGTCTCGAAAAACCGTGATCTTTGTCTTATCGGACGAGCAGCTTTTAGAGAGAGCCCAGGCCGAGGGAGAAGCTAAAGCCAATAGAACCAAGATCATCGAATGTTTTATAAAGTGTTTCATGAACACCATTGTATACATTTTTATTTCCCTGTCTTCCCATTTTCAGCTCACCCAAAATTTCTACAACTGTCTAACTTTGAGATAACCCTTCCTATCCTCAACTGATTTCATTTGATCTTGTTTTTTCACGGGTTTGTCTCAACTTGAGACAGGGCTTTTTGGAACACTCCTTGCGTTAAGGGTCTGTGAGAACAGTTAAAACCAAACCGACGAGGTTGACCATGTCTGCAAAATTACGAATTCAAATAATTGCGATGATTGCAATAGTTGCTACGACTTCCGTGAACTGCGCCCAAAAGGCCTTCAACGGAATCGGTCTGAGCGAGAAAGACAAGGTCATTTCCACCGAAACAGTATTTCCCACAGGTGATGGTGAACCGACACTTCCGGGCGGAACGACCGGTTCTCCGGGTAATCCTGGCGGCACTCTTGGTGGTTCAGTCCCCGTAAATCCGGGTGGCACAACGGGAACACCAACAACTCCGGGCGGCACCACGGGAACACCTAACAATCCGGGTGGAACAACGGGTATTCCGTTTGTTCCAGGTAACACCGGTGGAACCCTGAGCGGAGAAGTATTAGTTACTCCGGCAATCGTAGAATCTTACGTCCCCGTTCTTTACTTGTGCTCAAACTGGGGTTCTGCAAACGCAGGAAGCTTGGCTTCATCGCAAAGTCTTGAAGTGGTTGTCGAAGGTTACAAAGAAGATTGCAAAAACGCCCAAGTGTTCTGTCGCTTCGACGGAACGGCGATGAAAAACTGGATCTTAACGAAGAAGACCATCAATATGCCGATGGTTGAGCAAGCTTGCCCGGCCTTGGTGGACGGAAAATACCGCGTGCGCATCTTGGATACGAAAACCAAGAAGGACATCTTGAATCCACTTTGGAGCAACAAGATCACGCACAATGGCGGACGTTACGGTGGTGTGGTTGTGACTCGCTCAAGCCGCATCTGGACTTCGACCGAGAAGCTCCCCTTCATCTTGGTGGATGCAAATCCCCCGAAGATTTATGATATCAAATGCGATAAATCAGCTTCGCCTTTGATCATCCACTTGAACTCGAACGTGAACAAAGCCGAGAAACTGGTGATGACTTCGCAAGCTCAAGGGATCTTTTTTGATATCCTGGGACAGAACTCTTATCCCGCGATGAATACTCAAAAGAAAATCTCTTGGCACCGCTCACACAACTACGTTTACATCACTCTTCCTGATGCCAACGGACGAGTGACCGGTATCGATCAACTGTTCGGTGACAACACCATGGGACCCGATGGTCAACTGGCGGCTAACGGTTACGAAGCCCTGGCAAAATTCGACGGCAAATCGGCGGATGGCAAACGTCAAGTTGTGAATGCAGATGGTTTCATTAACGTGAAAGATCACATTTACCACAAGCTTCGCATCTGGCGGGACAAGAACTTCGACGGTATCGCCCAAGGCGGAGAACTGTACACGATGGCCGCTTTTGGAATCCGCACTATCGATCTGGACTTCAACGCGGACTACGATGAGTGGGATAAATACGGCAACCGCACCCGCTTTAAATCAGTCGTCGAAGACAGCTCCGGAAAATTGCACCTGTTGTTTGATATCTGGTTCAACTACCAAGACCGCTAAGGTGCCAGGTGCCGGCGGCTAGGCTACGGTGCCAGGTTCCGAACTCTGAATGCAGTGAATAAAAAAGCCGAGACAATAAGTCTCGGCTTTTTTTTTAGAAAATTATTTCCGATTGGAACGAATCAAATTCAAAGCGCTGCCCGCTTGGAACCACTTGATTTGCTCGGCATTGTAAGAGTGCTTCAACGCCAGCTCGACTTTGCTGCCATCTTTGTGAGTCACTAGCATCATGACATTTTTCCCCGGTGCCAAGGCCATCAGATCCAAGATTGCAACGCGGTCCTCTTCCTGAATTTTATCGTAATCCGTCGGGACCGCAAAAGTCAGAGCCAAGATTCCCTGCTTTTTCAAATTCGTCTCGTGAATGCGCGCAAAAGATCGTGTGACCACCGTCGTGCAACCCAAGAAACGAGGACACATCGCCGCGTGTTCACGCGAAGAACCTTCCCCGTAATTCTCGTCGCCGATGATGACCCACCCCCGACCCGCTTTTTGATAGTCGCGGGCAATTTTGGCAAATTCGGTTCCGGTTTGACCCGTCAGCTGATTTTTACCTTTTCCGATTTCACCGGTAAATGCGTTGTCGGCACCCAAAAGCATGTTGTTTGAAATATTATCCAGATGGCCGCGGAATTTTAGCCAAGGTCCCCCTGGGCTAATGTGATCCGTGGTGCATTTGCCCTTGGCTTTTGCGAGCACGATTTGATCTTGAAAGTCTTTGCCATCCCAAATGGTGAAGGGCTTTAACAACTGCAAACGCTCCGAGGTCGGACTGACCAAAACATTCGCCGCACGCCCCGCCGGGGCTTGATAACCCTCGGGATCCGCAACGAATCCTCTTTCCGGAAGTTCCGGCGCTTGCGGTGCTTTCAATTTTAAGGGGCCCTTCGGAGTATCGAGCATGTCGGTGATCGGATTGAAGTCGATCCTTCCGGCAAGTCCCACCGCCATCACCAATTCGGGCGAACCGATAAAGGCCAGCGTTTCGTTGTTCGCATCGTTTCGACCCCGAAAATTTCGGTTGAACGAAGTGATGATCGTGTTTTTATCACCCGGTTTAATGTCATCTCGCTTCCACTGGCCAATGCACGGACCACAAGCGTTTGCCAAAACAACGGCACCCACATTGTTCAACGTCTTCATCAGGCCGTCCCGCTCGATCGTGTTTTGAATCTGGGTCGAACCCGGACTAACCAAAAACGGTTGAGGCATTTTCACGCCCATTTCAAAAGCTTGATTGGCGATAAATGCCGCCCTTCCGATATCTTCGTAAGAGGAATTTGTGCAGCTACCGATCAGGGCGCTGGAAAGTTTCGTGGTCCAACCCTTTTCTTTTGCCTCAGCAGCAATTTGGGAAATGGAACGCGCCAAATCCGGAGTGTGCGGTCCAACCATATGGGGCTCTAGCGTCGTTAGGTCAATTTCGTAGACCTCGTCGTAATATTTTTTAGGATCTTTAGCGACTTCGGGATCAGCGACCAGAAGTTCTTTGTGTTTCATCGCCACCTCGGCCAATTGGGCGCGATTGGTGACCCGCAGGTAAGCAGCCATTTTCTCATCAAACGGGAAGACCGAGCACGTGGCTCCAAGCTCTGCGCCCATATTGGTGATCGTTGCTTTTCCGGTGCAACTGATTGAATTGGCGCCCTCGACAAAATACTCGACGATTTTGTCCGTTCCGCCCTTCACTGTTAGCATTCCGCAAATTTTTAAAATCACATCTTTTGCCGAAGCCCAGCCGTTCAGTTTTCCCTTCAAGTGAATCCCGATCAGCTTTGGATTCTTCACTTCCCAAGGCAAACCCACCATCACGTCGCTGGCATCACTGCCTCCGACCCCAATCGCACACATTCCCAGTCCCCCGGCATTGGGAGTATGGGAGTCGGTCCCGATCATTAAACCACCCGGGAAGGCATAATTTTCTAGAATGACTTGATGAATGATCCCGGCGCCCGGCTTCCAGAATCCAATGTTGTAGCGGGAGCTTGAACTTGCCAAAAAGTTAAAAACTTCTTCGTTCGTTTTGTTCGAGTTGCTCATATCGGCTTCTTTGCCTTTGTAAGCTTGAATCAAATGGTCACAATGAACCGTGGCGGGGACGGCCGCTTCATCTTTTTCGGCCAGCATAAACTGCAGCAGGGCCATCTGTGCCGTTGCATCCTGCATTGCCACGCGATCCGGGCGTAACAACAAGAAACTTTTCCCACGATCAATTTCTTGGGTCGCAGGTTGATCCAGATGTCCGTAAATAATTTTTTCCGCTAAAGTGAGCGGACGATTCAGACGTCGACGAATGATCTGCAAGCGTTCATCCATTTGCTTATAGACCTGACTTACCATTTCCGGTGTCGTTTCAATTTTTGATGTCATCGGGGAATCCTTGTCGGTTGGTTTGCGGTCACTGTAGGTCTGCGGCATCGAAACTGCAATAACGCAGAGTCAGAAGACGCAATCTCATCATGTATTTTACTCATAACACATTCCCTATTATGAATTTACCTTGAGAGTCCGTTTGGGCCTAGTGTCTGTGCACGAAGGAGTTCTGCAAAATGAAAGCAGCTTTAGTTTTAAAAATGGTGATGGGTTTTTCGACGGTCTTGGTGACCGCTCCGGCCCTAGCACACGGGGAATCCCGCGAAACTCAACTGGCCGTTCGCCAGGCTCAGAAATCTTGTCCTGAACTGGATTGCACAGATTTACGAGCAAAAATAAAGACCCTATCGCGCCAGGAGTCTGAAAACCTAGATCCAGAAACCAAGCAGTTCTTGCGCGCTGCTGCACAAAACTTCGCTCAGGATATGTGGCCCGACACAATTTTAGAGTCTTCCTACGAGGTGGAATTCCGCGTGCGATTAGAAAATTTGGAAATCTTAACCCTGGATAATCATCCCGTCGGCTACCGCGTGCTTTTTTCAGCAGCAGCCTGGAACCGAGACGATTGCCCGGTCTTCACAGAAAATGAAATGGCGCAGAAACCAATCCTGGAGCTTATTAAAGAAAAATGTCAAAGCGGTCGCATTTATGATCGTACTTTCGCCGTCGCAGGTTCAGACGGAGTCTTTGATGATGAAAAATTCCGCGCGCGCTTCAAGTAGGTGATATAGATTCAAACTATCCTGGGTATCAGCAGGAACAATTAGCTCGCCGTTATTACGGATGGTAGTTCTTGGTCCATGAAATACCACACGCTCATTGAATTTGATAAAATTACCTCCACTTCCCCACACATATTAGGTCGCAACGTCAAAGTCTGGACAATCAAACAAGATGAAGTCATTCGAATCAATCTGGTCAAAATGTCTGGTGAACTTTCTCTTCACCTGCATCCGGATGCGGATCACAGTTTAATTGTTCTGGATGGCGCCGTGAAAGTTCAGATCGGCAATGAATTTCAAATCATCACTAAGGGCGATTTCATTTCGATCCCGATCAATGTGCCCCACAAGTATTGGAGTCTCACTCCAGATGCCTGGCTCGTAAGTATGGATGCCCCCTTTTACGATCCTAAAAAATCAGTGGCCCTGGATTGAATCGCACCTATGAATACGGTTGCTAAGCGCGGCTGGATGACTTGTTCATAATAATGCAAATAGACCGGGTTCGAAAGAGTTGCCCCTCCTTCGATGACTTCAATGCCTTTTAAATCTTGTATCAAGTGACAAGGAATGACGGCATCTCCAAGACCCAGCAAAACACCGTCAATGATTCCGTAGACTTCATCCAGAAAATGACGCTTTATTTTAGCACCTGATTTTAATTTCAAAAAGCGCAGTGAAGTTTCATCCTCATGATCATTGTCCAGAAAATATCCAGTAAACTCGGTACCTTTTTTTCGAATGCGAACATTGTGTTCCATTCCCAACTTCAGCGACTGGATCCCCTCTTTTTCAATTTTTTGATCGAGCAAAATAAACTGGACCGAGGAATTCCTTAATAGCTCAGGTAATTCCTGAAGTTCTTTACTGACTATACTGATCTGTACTTGCGAATGTTTTTTGGAAATCTCCTTAAGAACTGGCAAAACTAGTGATCTCATCACTGTCGAATACGCCCCAATCTTCAGTGTTCCAGCCAATTCACGGGAGCCAGACATCGCCTGCACCAACTCTTGCTCCATCTGCTCCCGAGTGTAACAGTAGCGCAATAAAGAATCTCCTTGCTCGGTCAAACGAACTCCGATGCGCTCTCTGATAAATAAGGTAGCCCCTACTTCAGATTCCAAATTCTTAATCCGTTGCGAGAGCGCCGACTGGGTGATGAAAAGTCGCGTCGCCGCCCGAGTGAAGTTCTTCTCTTGCGCACAGGTAAAAAAAGCGTCTAAACCAGCTGAATTCAGTCCCATGAGTCATTAGATAATTCGATGGATAATTAAAAACAATGAATTTCACTACTTCCTTAAAATCCCGTAAACAATTTCCAAGAAAGAGAGGTCTCCTTATGAAGAAAATATTATTAACCCTAGCACTGGTGGTATCCCCCTTAAGTTATGCTGATTCCAATGGCGACATGCTTACCTGCCATGATGGATACGGAGGTTCTTTCGAGTTTAAGAAACTCTACCCCGACAAAGTGACGCCGGAAGTTCGGGCCATTGTTCGCACCACCGGTGGCCCCATTCTTTTCAGTGGTAAAATCCTGAAGTTTGTCGGCGGTGTCGATGGTGCAACGACAATCACCAATGAATTTGAAGATTCCGGCACGGGCAGCTTATTAACAATCATAAAAACTTTGGCTCCAGGTTCGTGCGGCCGAGGAAGCTGCGACAATCCGGCGCCTAAAGTAATTTTGAGCGCCAGAATTGAACCCCTCAATGCTGAACAAATATTTTTTAACTGCTACTAAGTTCCTAACCGTCTTAGGTTTGATCGGGGGCTCCCTGTGGGGAGCTCTTGCCCTTCCCGGCGAAGCCATCACTATCCAATCTTTGGAATCGAAAACAATTTCCGCAGGCCCCATCTACAATACTATTCAATTTTTCCCTGGATTGGAAAAAGACATTTGGATGATGAACCAAAGTCATCATGGCTCCGCTGCATCCGAGGAAAAATGGGAGCGACTGGCAATCGTCATCGATTCCAAAAAACAAGCCCGATTTCTGCAACTTCCCCCTGGTAAGTTGGAATGGACTGAAGAGCTGCTCACTCAAGGAACTGAAAACAGAGTCACATGTTTCCTGTGTCACAGCAATGGCCCCCGAGCGATCAGGCCTGACCCAAAATTTAAAATCGGCTGGATCGACCAACTTAAAATCAAAGTGTGGAATCTAAGGATAAAAACCTATCGACGAATTCAAGAATCTTCAGCACATGCAGTTCAGGATACGAACTTGAAAATTCCTTTTCGTCATCGAACGCCTATCGACAACGAAGTCCTGCAAGTCGACTCGTGCACGAAATGCCATAGTGAAAAAGGTCTTGTTCAGCGCGGACCCTTGACCCGGCAGAACTCGATCGCGATTCGATTTATGGTTGAAAACAAGTTGATGCCACCGCCAGGTTTTGAACTAACGAAGCGGGATCAAAAAAAAATCGACCAATTTTTACTAGGTTTTTAATTTTTGAATGCTGAGTTAAGTTGCCGCAACGGCAGCGCATTGCGCAAATATACCGACTTCAAAGAAACTGCTCCTTTCCTACCTACAGATAGCTGCCGCGCTTAATTTTCTCCAGGATGATTTTCTCGGTCTTAATCGGGTCTTTGGGATCAACCGAAAAGAAACTCTGCTGCTCGCAACGAATCTTAGCCGAAATCAAAAACCGAAGAATATCCGAAAGTCCCTTGTTTTTCTTATCTAAGAAAAACGGATCGTTCTCCAGGGCATCTTTGGCTTTTTTAAGCTGGCGAGCCTCGGCGGGGTCGGATTCTTTGACGTTGTAATGCGGAAGGTCGTAGCGTTTCACATCATCCGGCAACACGCCCAGAAATTTCACATTGGGGGCGCTAAAATCGGCATTCCGGATTAACGAAGCCGCGGATCCCGCTTTCAAAGTGCGGAAAATATTTTGCATGGTGTAGGCATCGAGATCCCCGAAAAAATACATAGGGACATCCAATTCCTCTTGAATCAGTTTGCACCAGCCACGGACTCCATTCGAAGGAACCCCTTGCGCACCCAAAAGAATACAGTTATTTCGCTTGGTGAATCCCATGGTTTGCAAAGTATTCGCGGTACCTTCGGACTCGACGATCAAACAGAAATCGATTTTTTTCTTGGCCTTCAATTTCAAACTCTGAGGTTTGTTTTTCGGTTGAAACGGCGAGGTTCCCAATGTCGACAAATCAATCGTTGCCTTGGTTCCATCTTGCAAAGTTTCTGTCACAACCAGTTGCTGCGAGTAGGTTTGCCCCCCGCGGTCATTGGCAAAACAGTTCAATTCTTCGCGGTAAACTTGCAGCATGTCGCCGATAAAGTCGACGATCGTGTCGGACTCGATTTGGTCTTCGAAATCCAAAGGCTTCAAATGCTTGTCCCCTTTGATCAGGCCTTTGCAGATGTAGTAAAGTTCCCTTTTGGTATTGACCGAACCAATGTCCAAATTTCGCAGCAAGATCTCGAGCATAAAAACCACGCGCGCAAGCTTTTGCACCGAAGACACATTGAGCTCCGTGCGAACCATTTTATCGCCCGGAGTTAAATACCCTGTTTTCGCGTTGTAAAACGAGTTGTCGAGGCTGGTTTTAACGGCCTCGAGCACAGGTCGTTTGCTTTTTTCAAGGTCGGCCAGCATTTGCTCGGCGATAATTCGAGATTCCTTGGGAATATCGAGATTCAGTTCACGTATACGAATTAATTTAGGCACTGAAAACTCCTACGCTTCCGCGTCTCTGTCCGCCGCACCGTCACCATCATCAGTGTCATCGGCGATACCCATTTTTTTTGCGTCTTTTTTCTTCAAAGCCGTGAGCCGGCTGGTTGCAGTTTCAAGGTCGGCGATGGCCTCTTTGGAATCACGGCCCAAAAGTTTTTTCAAACCTTCGGTCGCGCGTTTCTTGCGGGCCTCATTACTTTTTGTCAACCGCACCAGTGCGTCCACCAAGATCGGGCCAAATTGCTCGATGTGAGCCAATTTGCGTTCCAGATCGGCCTCTTTAAATTCTTTCTTAATATGTCGGGACAACTTTTGTCCGGCCTGCATCAGTGCACGACGAATTTCCTCGACCAATTCTTCGGACGAATCGATGGTTTCTTTGGACGCATTCTTAAACTTAATAAATGGAGAGACAATTGAAACCGCAAACACGTACTGCCCGAGCGGCAACGAATTTTTTGGTTGAGTCAGACCGTAATTTTTCCAGTTCACCGATTCGATGGCCCAAGTGATCGCGCAACCCGATTTATCAAATTGCAAAGGCACCCGGTTCGCAAACCGTAGCAATTGAACCGGCTCGTCGGCCTCTTGATTCCTGTCTTTAAACCGCGCCAGAGCCACTTCGACCGACACGGGTTTAAAATCACAAATCGTTGGTTTTCTGGTGACCACCGAAAAGAAATCGATTTCTCCCAAACGGGTGATCGATTTTGACATCGCTTCTTCGCCCACAATTAAAACCGATTTGGTCGAGGGCGCCATCAGCTCGGTGTCTTGAACGGCTTTAAATATTTTTTTGTAATCCTCTTCATTGATCGTGGTCAAAGTCTTGTTGAGCAGACCTTTCGGCATGCCCTTGCTCACAAAATCCTTTAAAGATTGGTCGTTAATTCTTGAAAACCCCGTCTTCAGGAACTTTTCGACCGTTACTTTCCCGAACAACGTGGCGTGCGTAATAAATTCGCCCAATTTAAAAGTATGGGGATGGGGCAAAGATGCTTCCGGAATTTCGGGTGATTCTTTTGTGACCCGATCCACCTTCACCCAGTCTTGATCCATCAATTTGTATTTCAAACTAACGTGTGGATTCACCAGGACGGTGCCTTCGAGATAAGTGATCAAACCGCCGTCCCCGTTCAATTGGATGCGGCCGTCGATCGTAAACTCGACTTTGAGTCCCGTCTTCTTGCCACTCCATTCGACGGTTTCCTTATTTCTTAGTATTCCGATATTGGATTTAATGTCGACATCGACTTGCCCTTTGATGGCTTTGCGCATACTCGCCGTTTTTGTCCAAACAAAAGCCCCTTTGGCGTTGGTCAATTGCGCCCAAGTTGTGGCCGCCGAAATCCCGATCCCCTGCTGTCCGCGGGAGCAGGTTCCTTTCCCGAATTTACTCGAGGCCAGGTATTCTCCAAAAACCTTAGCCAGATCTTCAGGTTCGATACCGGGACCATTGTCTTCCACGGTAATTCGAACCAGATCTGTATTTTTAGAAGATCCGGTACCTACTTTTTTAATTTGAACTTCAATCTCTGGAAGAATTTGATGCTCTTCGCAAGCATCGAGAGAATTATCCACGGCCTCTTTCAAAGTAGTTAAAACCGCTTTTAAAGGACTTGAGAAACCAACTTGTTGCAAATTTTTTGAGAAATACTCGGCTGTGCTGCTTTTCGTAATCTTCGCCATAGTTTTTTAAGATTCGGAAATTAGCGACAAAAGGCAATCGAAAGATTTGTCGGGGTAAGTCAAAGTCTGGGGTTTTTAGCCTTGAATAGTGGCTGATTTGCGAGTGTTACAGGGCTTACAAGACGGAACGCAGTTTTTCTTGGTGCTTTTCCCGCCCCGAGAAATTGGCAACAAGTGGTCCATGGTTAAACTTGAACTTAGGAACTTGTGCCCACAATGGTAGCACATTCCAGGACCGATCTGTTGCCGCCACCACTGGGACTGCCTTAATTCGCGAGCCTTGGCTTTTTCGCGTTTGATTTCATCGGCGCTGATCGAAAAGAAGAACGAGTTCATAGAATTAACGCTTTTAATCAAAACAGAGATGAAGATCTATAAAAAACAGGGTAAAAGGCTCCTATGTCACCAGAGATGCTTAAAATCCGCCTGCAGACGGCCTATCCCGATGGTCAAATTGAAGTTTTCGACCTGACGGGAACCGAAAACCATTACGAAGTTTCGGTCGAAACTATTGCTTTCAAGGGCATGAACCGAGTTAAACAACATCAAGCCGTCATGGCCGTCTTCCAAGACGAACTAAAAACCGGCGAAGTGCATGCCCTTTCGATTAAAACTAAAATTAAGGAGTAGTCATGGATACCAGAGATAAAATTGAAGAAATCTTGCGCTCAAACAAAGTCGTCCTGTTCATGAAAGGCAATGCTCAATTCCCTCAGTGCGGTTTTTCCGCGCGCGCGACGGCCATTTTGCAAGACATCGGGGTTGAATTTCACACCGTGAATGTTCTTGAAGATCAAGAACTTCGTGAAGGCATCAAAACTTTCGGCAACTGGCCGACGATCCCTCAGCTGTACGTCAACAAAGAGCTCGTGGGCGGAAGCGACATCATGATGGAGATGTACACCAGCGGAGAACTTCAGGCGCTTTTCAAAGGATGAAAGTGAATCTGGCGGGCTGGGACCGTTTTCTCAGGTATTTCTCGGGATTTCTTCTTACGCTCTGGGGCACGGCTGGTGGGCCGTGGTGGACATGGATCGGGGTTTACTTAATCATGAGTTCTGCATGGGGATTTTGCCCTATTTATTCGTACTTTAATTTTGGGACCACTCATGAAGAAAAACGAGAGCTGGAATAGCATTCTCGATAATTTGAAAGTCGATTATCTGAAAGCCCTCCAGGAACGAATCCTGCTGTTGTCCGACCTGACCTCAAAAAAAGACATCGAAAATTTGGAACACGAGTACCACAAACTCAAAGGCACCGGGAAAACCTACGGGTATCCGGCGGTCAGCGAAATTTGCAACGAGATGGAAAGAATCACTCGCGAGCAGAAGATAATTCCGGATCATTTGCTTTTAGCGGGACCTGCTCTTTTGCAATATTGCCTGGAGCAATTTAAATCGATGGGTCCCGTGAACTTAGAAATTCATCCGGATTATATTTCATTGAAGAATACCAAAAAGGAGTCTCTCTCAAAATGAAAATAGCTTTGGGCGAGCTCTCCGCTATATTTTCACCGGACCAAATTAAAACAGACGAAGAATCTCTTAAATATTACGGCCGCGATTGGACGACTTATTTCGATATCAAAGCTTCGGCCATCGTATTTCCACTTTCGACAGAGCAAGTTCAAAAATTAGTTCTCTGGGCCCGGAAAAACAAAATTGCGTTGGTTCCGTCCGGGGGACGCACGGGCTTAAGTGGCGGCGCCGTAGCAACTCTCGGCGAAATTGTCGTCAGTTTTGAAAAAATGAATAAAATCTTAAATTACAACGAGTCCGAACCGAGCCTGTTAGTTCAAGCGGGAGCGATCACCGAAGAAATCCAAAATTACGCCAAAGACAAAGGCCAATTTTATCCGGTGGATTTTGCGGCCCGGGGCTCAAGTCATATCGGCGGAAACATCGCGACCAACGCCGGAGGAATCAAGGTCCTGCGTTACGGATTGACCCGTGACTGGGTTTTGGGAATGACCGTCGTCACTGGAGCCGGAGAAATCTTAGAACTGAACAAGGGCCTGGTGAAGAACGCCACGGGCCTGGATTTGCGCCAGGTTTTCATCGGCAGCGAAGGAATTTTAGGATTTGTGGTCGAAGCGACGCTTAAATTGCTGCCCGCACCGCCGCCGCAAAAAGTTTTGTTACTGGCTTTATCGAATCTGGAAGCCGTTATGCCCGTTTTTGCCAACCTTCGAAGCAAAGTCACATTGACCGCTTTTGAAATGTTCTCCGAGGCCGCTCTTCAAAAAGTTTTAGATTCGACAGGGCTCGCACGCCCATTATCAACTGAAACTCCGTTTTACGCGGTGGCGGAATTTGAAAGCCGTTCCGAGGCCGATGACGAAAAGGCCATGGCCGCTTTTGAAAAATCTGTGGAAGACGGGCTCGTGCTTGATGGGCTACTCAGCCAAAACGAAACTCAAAGCAAAACTTTTTGGCGCTACCGCGAAGACATCAGTGAAGCCTTGGCAAAATACTCGCCTTACAAAAATGATGTTTCTGTGCGCGTGTCTTTAGTAACGCAATTTTTATCGGAGCTCTCGGGCGTTTTGGAAAAAGCTTATCCCTCGTGGGAAGTTATTTGGTTTGGTCATATTGGGGATGGCAACTTGCACATCAATATTCTGCGCCCCTCTGAAATGGCCAAAGAGGCTTTCGTTAAAGAATGTCGTCAGGTGGACCTGCTAGTTTTTGAAACGGTGAAAAAATACCAGGGCGCCATCTCTGCCGAACACGGGGTAGGCCTTACGAAAAAAGATTTTTTGACTTACACACGTTCTCGAGAAGAAATAGCTTTAATGAAACAAATGAAGAAGAGTTTCGATCCGGATGGCATAATGAATCCGGGCAAAGTCTTCGATCTGCCTTAAGGAGGCCCCATGATTTTGATTTCTTTAATGGCTACATATGTGATGGCTCAAACTCCGCCAATGTCGGTTCCGACACGAGAGACCTCCGAAGAAGCATTACTCGAGACCGAAGTCAGCCGCTCCGAGCGCGCCGAAAAAATGAAAAAGATCCTTAAAGAAGTGCGCCAAGATTTAAATCAGCGCAAAGCGACGAAACAAAAAACAGAAGCCCCAAAATCAGACGACAACACGCGTACGAATTGACCTCGGAAGCTTGCCGATCTCTTCGGCAAGCTTTTGCGCTTCGGCTTTTTCCACATCCATGACCATGTAACCAATCTTACTTTCGGTCGACAATTGCTGTCCTAAAATATTGGCTCCGTACTTTGAAACCAGGGAATTGATTTCACCGAGCACTCCGGGTTCATTGCGATGGACGTTCATGATGCGGTGAGCGCCCGGTGACAGTCCGAGCTCGACATGCGGGAAATTCACCGCTCCGGCGGTGGTTCCCGCGCGAATAAATCTAAGGAAACTTTCCGCGACTTCGGCCCCAATCGAAAGCTGGGCTTCTTCGGTGCTTCCGCCGATATGCGGGGTCAAAATCACGTTGGGCAACCCCTGCAAGGGGCTCACGAATTTGTCTTTATTGCTCGACGGCTCAGTCGGAAAAACATCCAGCGCGCAGCCCGCAATGTGCTTCTCTTTAATTGCTGCGACCAAATCATCAATAACAACGACACTTCCGCGCGAAAGATTTAGCAAGTAACTGCCCTTTTTCATTTTCTTAAATTGCTGGACGCCCATCATGTCTTTGGTCTGAGGGGTTTCCGGCACATGCAAGGTAACAAAATCGCTCAGACCGAACAGCTCAGTGATTGTTGTGCACGCCCGGGCATTCCCTAAAGGAAGTTTTTTTATTGTGTCGTAGAAACAAACTCGCAGACCTAGGCTTTCGGCCATGATGCTCACTTGGCTTCCGATGTGGCCGTAGCCAATAATTCCCAAAGTTTTGCCACGAATTTCTTTGGCACCTTCGGCGGATTTCATCCAACCACCCTGGTGTGAAAGCGTATTGCGGTCGCCCAATTGACGGGCGAGCATCACCAGTTCGGCAATGACCAATTCGGCCACACTGCGGGTGTTGCTATGGGGTGCATTGAACACCGGAGCGCCTTGGACTTTTGCGCAAACCAGGTCCACTTGATTCGTGCCGATGCAAAAGCAGCCTACCGCGAGCAAATTAGGAGCACTTTGCAATAAATCTTTTGTCAGCTCTGTTTTCGAACGTATTCCCAACAAATCGTAATTTGGCAAAAGTTTTTTTAGCTCTTCGGGGGACGGCGAATCTGATTTCAAATCCACCGAATGGCCCTCGCTCTCCAGGATTTCTTTCGCTTTCGGATGTATATTTTCAAGCAGCAGAACTCTAAATGAACTATTCATAGCTTGATCTT
This sequence comes from Bdellovibrio sp., assembly GCA_043759945.1. GTDB lineage: Bacteria > Bdellovibrionota > Bdellovibrionia > Bdellovibrionales > Bdellovibrionaceae > JAYUPS01. The sequence goes on along the minus strand of JAYUPS010000350.1, from coordinate 2,987 downwards.
CCCTTGCCTGAGGGCCCCGAGCAAGCGAAGATAATCCCATGACAAACAACGGAAAATTTCAATTGATCGTGGTCGATGATGATTCATTAATCCACGACTCAATTAAAATGCTTTTGCCAAAAAACTGGAGCATGCACTCTTGCTTTAATGCCCCAGAAATTCCCCAGTCTGGTTTTTTCCATGCGGCTTTTGTTGATATGCATCTGACCAAAAACGCCATGGCCGCCGAGGGCCCTTCGGTCATCGCCAAACTCAGGAACAGCTTTCCGTTGCTGGAAATTATTGGCATGTCGGGGGATCTAACTTTAGAACTTATGGAAAGTGCACTGAATGCCGGTGCCCGAAGGTTTGTCGCTAAACCACTGTCTGGCGAAGAAATTAAATCCATCATCGATAAAACGGAAGCCTTGTGGACCATTCGGGACCTCGGCAAGATGCCAGAAGAGTTGGCTTGGATCGGAAAGACCTCTGAAACTGAGAAAGTTCTCTACGCGATCGCAACCCTTCGTGGAGAAAAAGGGCCCATCTTGATTGAAGGCGAAACCGGAACCGGCAAAGAAGTCGTCGCTCATCTGCTAAGTCACCAGGAAAAAGGCCGTCCCTTTATCCCCGTGAATATAGCCGCGATTGCAGAAAATCTTTTCGAATCCGAAGTTTTCGGCCATGTGCGGGGCGCCTTCACCGGAGCTGACAGCTTAAAAATTGGCCTGGCCGAAGCCGCAAACTCGGGCGATTTATTTTTAGATGAAATTGAAGCTTTGCCTTTGAATCACCAGGTTAAACTCCTCCGTTTTTTGGAAAGCGGTGAAGTTCGTCGGGTGGGTGCAAAAGAATCCATCCATGTTACAGCCCGGGTCATAGCTGCCAGCAATCAACCTTTGGAAGACCTCGTGAAAGAGGGAAAGTTTCGCGAGGATCTTTACTTTCGGTTGGCGGGAAAGCGCATTCAACTGCCGACCTTAAGAAATCGTAAAGACGACATCGAAGTTTTATGTCAGAAATTCTTGTCTCAGGATCGCAGTCGAAACGGCAAAATGCTTTCTCCCGAGGGACTGCAGCTTTTAAAATCTTACAATTGGCCGGGAAACGTGCGAGAGCTAAAACGAATCTGCGAACAATTGCTTTTGACTTCGCCATTACCCATCATCCGGAAAGAGGATGTGGAAAGGGTGCTCCCGGCGGATCGTTCGCAGGCAAATTTTGATCTGGTCTTAGAAAAAGGATTGTCTCATTTGGTGGAATCATTTGAAAAAGAAGTTCTTGCAAAAGCACTTAGCAAAACCGGCAACGATGTGGATCTGGCCGCCGAGATGATTCAAATTTCACGCAGCAGCTTTTATAAAAAAATGAAAGATTATCACATCGAGGCTTCATCATGAGTCCAGAATTGCTCCTAAATGGTGGCTGGGGATCTGAGATTTACCAAAAAACAGTGATCTGGGTTCTTTCGATCTTGTTTGTGTCAGGATTAATCGTTTTTTTCCTGCGAAAATACAGTGCCTACTTTGAAGTCTCGTGGGCCAGCATCAAAAGTTGGCTGATCGTTGCGCCGATTTTGTTTTTACTTATGGGTTTGAAAGCTCCGATTCCGATGATCGTGCTGACACTCTTGGCGGTTTCGGGAGCAAAAATATTTTTCCAGTTGATGGGCATGTACCATCGCTCTTATTTTGTGTTTATTTGCTATCTTGGAATTGTCGCTCTGGGACTGGCGATACACTATGAGCGCACGGATCTCTACAATTTGATTCCCATGGTTGTCCTTGGGATCAGCTGTTTGGTTCCCTTGGTGCGGAACAACTACCTGCGCATGATTCAGTACATTTCTTTGACGAACTTGGCTTTCGTTTTTTTGGGTTGGTCCTTTATGCACTTGGGATTAATCATGCAGTTAGAAAAAGGGCTCTACCAACTGATGTACCTTCTGATCTTGACTGAATTTTGCGACAACACAAACTTGGCGGTTTCGCGCACGTTCGGAAAAATTAAGATCTTTGACGGCATCGACACCAAACGAACTTTAGAGTCCACTGGCGTGGCCGCTGTTTCGACGATTGCGCTGGCCTTTGTCATGCGTTTCTTATTGCCTGACGGGTCGGACGTGTACTGGCTGACCTCGGGACTGGTGGCTTCTTTCGGCGGACTCATCGGGGATCTGGTCATGACGGCCGTTCGCAGAGATGCCGGGATCCGGGTTATGGGAGCCTTTGTGTTGGGCCGTGGTGATTTCCTGCATCGAATGGATCGTCTTATTTTTGTCGCTCCAATTTATTACTACGTCATGCTCGTTCTCAAAGGTTTGCAAATTACATGAAGGATTGGGATTACGACAACGAGCAATGGACTAAGCTTCCGGGGCATTTAAAGCATCTGCCGTTGTTCACCCGAAATATTGACTTGTTCTCGTTAACGATTCGTTACATTTGGGCGTTCGTGCTCAAACAAATTTTTACGTTCTACATTCGGCTCAAAGTGGTGGGAGATTACAAACCCATCTATAAAAAATATCCTCGTCTGATTTTAATTTCGAACCATGCCAGTCACTTGGATGCCGTATCGATTGCGGCTTCGGTCCCCACTTTTTACTGGCGTCACCTTTATATCGCGGCGGCGAAAGATTATTTCTTTACGAATCCCCTTTTTACGTTTTTCTCGCAGCATTGTTTGGGTGCAATTCCGATTGATCGCAAAGACCGCAAAGGCGAGGCCATCCGGTTGATAACAACCCTACTTACCGATTTGGACCGAATGTGGCTCATTCTTTTCCCCGAGGGTACGCGTAGCAAAGACGGAAAAATTCACGATTTCAAACGGGGCGTTAGTATTTTCTCGGAACGCACCAAAACACCAATCCTGTTTCTCTACCTTCAAGGAAACTCCAAACTTTGGCCCAAGGGAGCGGCCTTCGCCAAACCGGGGAAGCTTGTCATCCATATCGGGCCGGTAAAGCAGCCGGCTCCGATCGAAGAAGTTTACAAAGAGTACCG
>JAYUPS010000349.1:0-17673 GCA_043759945.1 Bdellovibrio sp. | reverse complement strand
TTTTGACCCGGTCCAGCTCTGGCACATTGCTATCTATGTACATTTGGCTGACATCATCAATGCGAGCAATGAAATCCACGGAATCCGAGGACTTGACGTACTCCCCTTCGGATTTATTCAGCTGCACGACTTTGCCCGCGAAGGGCGCCCGCAAGGGATAAACCGTGTCGCCCTCCACCAAGGTCGGCGCCACGCTAGCCACAGGATCTCCCGCCTTAATGTCTTGCCCCAGCTTGATATAAACTTTTCGAACGTAGCCCGGGTAGGGCGCCGTAACGACTGTCTTGCGAAGCGGTGTCACCGACCCAGCGATAGTCGATCTTTGAACCAACTCTCCCCGCTCCACAGTGGCGGTCACGGAATCTTTGGTCGATTTTGAAGAACTCACCGCATAGATAAATCCTGCCACTAAAGCCGCCACGGCCAGGATTAAATACCTATTCAAGGACAGTCGTCTCATTCAAAGTTCCTTTGTAATATTTCGAACGCAAATACAAATCAGCTTGGTCGAAGTCGGCCTCTTGTCCCCGGTTTTGAGCGTCGAGTAAATTGGCCAAGCCCGTTGTGAGTTCCAAATAGGTCGCGCGTCCTGAACGATAGTCGCTTTCTAAAAAACGAAAAGTGTCCTCTTCCATTTTCTGAAGTTCTTTGGCAAGCCGGTAAGTCTCGTTGGATCGCAACACTTCGGCTCTGTAGACCTCGAGATCCTTCTCGGCTGCCAGCAACAGAGATCTTTGGCTTTGTTGCAAAGAATTCTGGTTAATTCGCGTCAGCTGAATGTTGCGATGACGGACACCCCAATCCACCAAATTAAATTTGACGTTGAAAAGCACATTCCACTGGGTCACATCATTGTCGGCAAAACTTCGGCCTGTGTTTACGTACTCTGAACTTCCGTAAGACAAAGCCCCTACGAGATTTAATTCAGGCCAGTTCCGTCGTTCCGAAAGATTTATTTCATGATCTCTTATCTGTTCCAGCAGTCTTAAGACCCGAAGCTCGTACAATTGTTCTGATGGGAAATCGACTCGCAGAGGCACTTTGGACAGAACCGGCTTCTGTTCGGAATCGAACTGCACCGGCTCCGTTGGACTTATCCCCAACAGGCTCATCAAGACACCGCGGTCCCTGGCCAGGCTTTGTTCGGCGCGGTAAACATCCAGCTGACTGCGTTGAGCCCGTGTTTTAAAGCTCAAAAAATCTTTACGCGTTTTAAGTCCTTGTTGAAATTGATTGGTTACAAGCTTCGCCAGACGATCCAACTCTTGCAGATTCTTCACCGCAAATTTCAGGTTTTGAGCTGAAATATTAAACCGATAAAAAGCCAAAGCGACCGAACGTAGGACCTGAGCTTTGGTTCTTTCGTAACCAATCTGGGCCAGTTCATAGCGCAGACTTGAAATACGATATTTTTTAAAGCCTTCGCCGTTGTCATAAAAATTCTCGGTCACTGAAACCGTAGCGCCACTGACCCAATTGGTCTGCGCCGTAACCCCCGCAGGGTCTGGCGTTAGCCCCCGCAATCCATGACCAGCAGACAAATCAACGGAGGGGAAAAAACTAACAAAAGCATTTTTTTGTTCTAAGCCTGAAGCCTGCCATTGGTTTTTTGCAATTTGAAGATCCGGAGATTTCTCGACAGCTATTTGAACGGCTTGCTTTAGAGAAATGGTTGGAACGCTTTGCGCTGCAGCCGTTGACCACAGCGAAAGTAACAAAATGATCATGGGCTACGTTAATCAATCCTTAAGGATAAAGTCAAAAAACGATTTGCTTTAAGGCCTCAATTCTCTACTGCCGTAACCCTGCATCCATCCTAACTCATCTCCGTACAGAACCATCAACTGCTTGCCTTATTGATGTCAGTCGTGGTGACAGAATTTTTCGGATTCTTAACCGAAACTTGAACATTACCTGAATAATTTTTCATCAGGCGATGAACTACACGAATTCAATTTAAGTTTTTTGGTCTATTTTTTGGAGCCATCTTTTTATAATCAAGATCCGATTAATAAATGACATTTTTTGTTTAGTAAATTCCGGGGAAAATCAAGCAAATGAATCGTTGCTTGCCGCGTTCCGCAAGTGATAAACCTTTGGCAATGCAAACTGCGAACGTGCCCGCTAACGAAATCGCCAGGCTCCAATCGCTCCGTGACTTTGATATCATGGATACCGAGCCCGATGAGCATTTCGACGATCTAACCCGAATGGCCGCTCGAGTTTGCGAAACTCCCATTTCATTAATTTCTATGTTGGATGCCAATCGGCAATGGTTCAAATCTAAATTTGGATTGCTTGCTCCGGAATCGGAACGAGAAACGGCGTTCTGCAGCTACACAATTTTGGGCGATGATATTTTGGAAGTTCCAGATGCCAGTCGCGATTCTCGATTTTTCAATAACCCCCTGGTGACCGGCCCCCCAAAAGTAGTTTTTTATGCGGGCGTTCCGCTAAGAACCACCCAGGGACTAAATATCGGATCCCTGTGCGTGATCGATCACAAGCCCCGGATGCTCCATCCCGATCAAGTCGAAGTGCTCAAGACCCTGGCCCGCCAAGCGATTCATCTTTTGAATCTTCACCAAAAAGTGAAAAAAGTCGAAAGAGTGGGAGAAGCGGCATTGAACGCGCAAGCAGCGAGCCACCGGATTTCGCGCATCTTGCGCGAAGAGCGCTCACGCATGCTGGGATATTTAGAAAAAGCGCCTGTTGCCCTGTCCGTGCTTACGGGATCGGAATTTACTTTCGAGGTCGTCAACCAAGAGTACAGAAAAATCGTAGGCCCTGAAAAGCAGTTGATCGGAAAAAAATATTTTGAAATCTTCCCTCATGGCCAGGGCACCGACATCGAAAGAATGTTTCATCGGGTCTATTGCGACGGAGAAACTATTTCCGAAACCGACTACCGGGTAGACAAAATCGATCCCCATGGCGTGGTTCAGTCCCACTACTATGATTTCCAAATGCAGCCCTTTGCCAGCCCCACCGGCAAAAAGGGAATTCTGACGATCGGATTGGACACGACCAAGAAAAATCAAGCCCTTCATGAATCTTTGGCAGCCAAAGAAGCGGCCGACGAAGCGAATCTTGCGAAAAGCACCTTCTTGGCAAACATGAGCCATGAAATCCGCACCCCCCTGGGAGCCATTATGGGTTTTGCCGAGGAGCTTTCCCAACCCGACGTCACTCCGGAACAATTTCAACAGTATTTGGCGGTCATCAACCGAAATTCGTCCCACTTGCAAAGAATCATCGACGACATCTTAGATTTATCTAAAGTGGAAGCAGGAAAAATGGTGATCGAGAGCATCGAATGTTCAATTAAAGAAATGATCGCCGAGTTTATTGCGCTCATGAATCACCGGGCGATTGAAAACAAAGTGAAATTTGCATGTACGATTCAGCCCGGAATTCCCGATCTCATAATGTCTGATCCCGTCCGCATCAAACAGATTTTGACCAATATTGTGGGAAACGCCATTAAATTTGCGCCCAACGGTCGTGTGGAATTAATCGTAACGACGTCCCAAAAGTTTTTAGAGTTTCGGGTCAAAGACACCGGCGTCGGTATATCGCCCGAACAAGCCACCAAACTTTTCCAACCTTTTATGCAGGCCGATGCCTCGACCACCCGAAAATTTGGGGGTACAGGTTTGGGATTGGTTTTGACCAAAAAACTTTGCGAATCCATGGGCGGCACATTCCATCTAGAGTCCAGCAAACCCCTGATGGGGAGCACTTTTGTCGCAAAAATCCGAATTCTTGGCCACCAGGAATCCTTGATGCCACCGCCCCGCCCCACGGCGAGTTACAACGTCGAATCTAATCCGGTACGACCGCTGGAAAATTTTAAGATCTTGCTGGTTGAAGATTCTCAAGACAATCAGCTTTTGATTCGAATCTTGCTCGAAAAAGCGGGCGCATTAGTTACAACAGCCAACGACGGTTTCGAGGGAGTGCTTAAAGCTCTTTCCGGAGATTACGATTTGGTTCTAATGGATGTTCAAATGCCAGAACTCGATGGTTTGGATGCGACTCGCGAACTGCGTCGCAAAGGATTTGTGAAGCCGATCGTTGCATTGACGGCGCACGCGATGACCGAAGAAAAACAGCGTTGCCTGAATGCCGGATTTGATGATTTTTTATCAAAGCCTATTCAAAAAGAACGAATGATTGCTGTTCTAAAATCCAACATTCAAGAGGGGCGATACTATGAAGGGCCCTTTTGCATTGAAGTTTAAAAGACCAATCTGAATCCCGTGCAGATTTTTGGCAACGTTAACTAAGCCAATTTGAATCCCGTAAACTTCCAGAGCGGTGTTGTAAACCCCCACCTGTAATCCGTAGATGGTGGTAAATTCGCTCATATTGACCAGCGAAAGCTGCACGCCCGTGATGGTTGAAGCGGCCGTGTTGTAATTCATCCCCAGCGCCGCCTGCAGTCCAAAAACATTGGTCTTGTTGGTATTGTAGTTCCCGAGTCCTGCCAGTTGAAGACCCAATATGGTGGTTGAGCCCTTGGTGTAGTTGAAAATTCCGGAAATTCCCACCCCCACAAAAGTTTGCTCCGTAATATTTCCTAAAATTCCCAGATCAATTCCGTACAAATCGCGGTGACGACCCCACAGGAGACTGCCGCGAACCCCCGTAACCGAAAAATCCTCGGGCGGAAATTGCAAGGGGGGAACAATCGACACTGAGACCGGTGTAATGGCGGCAAAAACTTCCGCAGGATTTAACATCCCCAGAAGCAAAATGAAAATGAGTTTGGTTAAGTTTTTCATCCTCTTAGTGTAGATCGAAAAACCCGAAAATGATTCCCTGCTCTGGTCCATGGTCGAGAAGAACTTCCCTTAAGCCGAGCCAAGCTCCCCGCAACTGGCGCGATTCAATTCACCGACAGATCGAACATAAAATACTTTGGCCTGATGCTCCGGTTTTGAGAGCAACCGGAGCATTTCTGGGCGCATCTTGTGGTGAATCCGATGAATAGTTCGAAAAAGTTTCAGAATGTGTGCGAAGGAAAGCTCTGAGCAACCCGGAGCCAGTTCGGCCCGTCGCGACCAAAGATTTTTGAAGACTCGCAGGATCGCCCAAAAATAATGAATCCCCAGCGGCAAATCCACAAAGACAATGCGATCGGCCCGTCCCAGGCGATCTTCTAAAATATCCAAGGGACCATACCCGTCAATGATCCAAAGATTCGTTTGACTCACTTTATTTATTTCCGAGCGAGTCTCTGCGAGGGGCCGCAATCGCATGCCGGGTTGAAATTGAACTCCGTCAATGTGCAGCAGGGGAAGTCCCCAAACGCGCGCTAAATTTCGCGCCAACCGTGTTTTGCCCCCGGCCGCATTTCCAACGATCACTATTCTTTTTGGGGTGCTCTTAGGGGCACTAGTCTCCGAACTCTGAATGCATTGCTCCTTAAAATTTTTCAGTTTCTAACAAATGCGGTTTCCGATTTGCCGTATTTTCACAAAGCTTAAATCGTCCGAGCCTCATGGCGTTTTTAACTGCCACTTCATTTTTCTGGTCTGGCGGCGTGTTTAACCACAGCATTGTCTCATTGATATTACCAAATAAAAGCCTGTCTTCTTCCAACGGAATAATCAAAGGACTTTTCCCCAACAGTCCATGCAATGTACTAAATCGATAGTCTTCGACCTGTTGAACAACGCCTGCCCTTATCGGATTTCGATAAATATATTTGTAACAATGAGTAAAATAGTGATCGTTATCTATAATGCAGCGGAAATGTCGTGAACCGTAAGTTTGATTTATTCGCTTTCCGGCTTTTGTAATATCCAAGCTCGTATTGCGCATAAAATAGCACATTGCCTGGCTTAGATTTGCCCGTGGCGTGGAAACTAACAAATGAAAATGATTCGCCATCAGTACGAAGGCATGAATTCGTACGTCAAACCCATGTCTTAGAAAAAAGAGATGGTTGGACATGATCTCCCCTACTTTGTCGAGGGGAAGGTCAAACCAATCGCGATTGATGCATCGGCCGCCCACACTGTAGGGAAATTCAGATTGAGGTGTACTCTTTGGTCTTGGCATAACTAGGGGCACTTCAACTTCGATGCTCATCTGGCTAGGGCTTCAGTTTGCTGTCTAAATGCATTGCATCCAGATTTCGGAACCTGGCACCTGAAACGGATGGCACCTGAAAGCGGAACCTGTCACCCTGAAGTCTATGATTCTTAGCGCCGTTCCGATTCTTTTGAGCCTGTTGATCTTGCCGACATCTGGCAAAGACACTCGTGAAAGTTCTTGTCTTCACGACGACACGACTTTTCGTTGTGTCGAGTACTTGCGAAATTACGATTCAGACACGGTGACTTTCAATATTCCGAATGTTCCAAAAATTATCGGCAAATCGATTGGCGTGCGCGTGGCCCACGTCGATAGCCCCGAGATTCGTGGGAAACTTCCCTGTGAAAAAGAAAGTGCCCGCACAGCTAAAAAGCTAGTTGAGAATTTACTTAAAAACGCCAAACGCATTAATTTGTTGAACGTCGCACGCGACAAGTATTTTAGAATCCTGGCAGACGTTCAATATGACGGAAAGGACCTGAAAGAGGTCCTTTTGAAAAATAAATTAGCCTACAACTACGAGGGTAAGACCAAAGAAAAGATCAACTGGTGCACCCGAACAGCGGGATCCCAGCCGGGACCTTAGAAGGTCCAGCTCTCGGCATAAAGTGTTTCGTAAAACAAATGACCCGACAGTCGATAGTTTTTTAGATCCTTTGGAACCACCGAGTTATTTTGTCGGAAATAAAAGGGTATGACCGGAATCTCTTCAGCGTAGATTTTAGCAATTTTCTTTCCGTGTTCGGCGCGTTTCTTAGCGTTTAACTCGCCTTCTAAAAGATCGATCAGTTTATCGACTTCCGCATTCTTCCAACCCGGGTGATTTTGACCCGCCCAAGAGTTCTCGGCCGCCGGAATTTTTCCGGAATGAAGCATCGATCGCGGCGAGTTTTCGGGCACGGAAACCCAAGAGTAAAAAGCCATATCAAACTTTCGGTGCGGAGTGGTCTCGCCAAAAAAGACCCGACCCGGTTCATTTTTTATAAACAGTTGGATTCCGATTTTTTTGTATTGGTCCTGCAAGTAAGCTTCGATGAGCTCCACCAATTTGTTACCGGCACCGCCGTACAAGGTCAGTTCTAAATTTTTTCCATCCTTCTGACGAATTCCATTGGGTCCCATCTTCCAACCCGCTTCGTCCAGGAGTTTTGCCGCTTCTCGCTGATTGTATTTATAAACGGGAACCTTGTCGGTGTACCAAGGATCTTTGTCCGTTAAAAAATGCAACGCGGGCTTGGCGTGACCGGCCAGTAATGAATTCAGGGCCTCATTTTTATCAAATCCCAGCGATAGAGCCTTTCGCACTTTAAGGTCTTTTAAAATTGCATTATCCAGATTCAAATCCATGTGGGCGTAAACCTGACCGTCTTGATAATGAATCACGTAAGCAAGTTTCTGATCTTTCACTTCTTTTTCAAAGGCTACGGATTGGTCCAAACTGATGCTAGCGCCCGGGGGAAGCAAATCGACGTTCCCGGATTTTAGATTGGCAATGTGGGTTCCGTTATTGGGGAGCAGCTTAAAGATAAACTTCTTAATTCCCGGCTTTTTACCGGTCCATTTTGGATTCTCGACAAAAATAACGTGGCTCCCCAGTTTAACTTCCGACACGACATAAGGGCCAAACCACAAGCCCGGATTGGTTGGTTCTTTCACGTACAGAGAATTTCGATCGTAACCTTCGGGCGTACCGCCAAATTTTTCGAAGACAGGTCCTTCGATGTGTGCGGGCATGGGATCGGGAAGAGAAGCAAAAAAATCAAACTTCTTTTTCTTTAAGGTAAGTACACACTTTTTTGGCGACTTTGCATCCCAAACCACACTCGAGATATTTTCATAGGGTTCACGATTTCCGTTGGACACGTTGTTGCTCTTGCCCAGCGTCCAAGCAAACTCAATATCTTTGCAGGTGACCGGAACTCCATCACCCCAAGTCGCCGAATCGATGATTTCAATATTTACTTCCAGACCCTCGCCCTTGATCTTTGCCAGTTTATTCTCGAGCGAGGGAAGCTTTTTGATCATCAGCGCGGACCACTTGCTATCCAAGTCCAAAATAACCAAGGGGCGGTAGGCAAGATACAGCATGTACTTTGTCGCCGCTTGGGTTGCGATCAAAGGATTTAAAGTGTCGAATTCCGAAGAGGTCGCAACGCTCAAAGTGTCCTTAGAGCTCGCCGCTCCTGCAACAAAACCACTCAAGGAAAAGATTAAAAGACCAATTGTTAGAGAACTCTGAACAAAAAATTTCATTTCGGTGTGTCCTTTCGAAAAAACCGCCTGATTAAAGGAGATTGCGCAACCAGCGTCAAGATACTCTTTGTCATAACTTTCAGTTATAAGGTACAAGAACTATCTGCCCGGAGGTAAGCCTTGAGATTCCCGAGATTTCTTTTGATCCAATTTCTAATTTGCTCGTCTTGTGTTTCCGCGGTCCAAGCCAAAGATTATGCCAACCAGGGACTGGGAGCCGGGATTGTGTTGGGCAATCCCTCGGCACTTTCGGCTAAATTGTGGATTAACGATAAAACGGCTATCGATTTCGCCGTTGCGTTTTCATTCAGTGATTACTTTCTGGTTCACTCAAACTATCTGATGCATTTTCCTGGATTCTTTAAATCCAGCAACCCCTACGTTAACCAGTTCACTCCCTATTTGGGGTTTGGTGGGGTCTTTGTCATTGCCCAAAAAGAGCGCTTTAGCAATGACGGCTACGTCGGGAAAAAATCAGGGGAGTTCGGGTTGGGAATTCGAGTGCCTTTGGGTGTCGAGTGGATCCCACGCGAAGTTCCCATCGGAGTTTTTCTAGAGGTCGCCCCCGGCTTGGCGGTCGCTCCGGCCACTTCCAGTTTTATTCAGGGTGGTCTTGGGATTCGCTATTACTTTTGATTTTATTATTTTTCTACAGACACTACAGTTTCTACAGACACAAGGAGTTTACTAAATGAGTATCAATATAGGAATTAAAGAGACGGATCGCAAAGAAATCGCGGATCATCTGTCAAAACTTCTGGCCGACTCCTACACTCTTTATCTTAAAACGCACAATTTTCATTGGAACGTTAAAGGGCCTATGTTTCAAACTCTTCATTTGATGTTTGAAGCGCAGTACACGGAGCTTGCAATCGCGGTGGATCTCATCGCCGAACGAATCCGCGCTTTGGATTTCCCAGCTCCTGGCACTTACAAAGATTATGCGCGTCTGAGCTCAATTCAAGAGACCGACGGCGTGCCCGCAGCCAAAGATATGATTAAATTGTTGGTCGAGGCTCAGGAATCTGTGATTCGCACGGCCCGTTCGGCTTATCCCGTCGTGGAAAAAGGCGGAGATGAGGCTTCGGCAGATCTGCTGACCCAACGGATTCAACTGCACGAAAAAACGGCTTGGATGCTGCGTTCTTTACTCGAGGCTTAAGGCGCCTGATAGGTTTGCCAATCGGCAAAGGCCTGTCGGGGTGTTACGCCATTCTTCAGGCGTTCGTACCAAGGGAACTCCCGAACCATAAAGGTCACACCAATATTGATTTCTCCCCAACCCGGAATCGCCGCCCCCGCCGCGGGGTCCATAGGGGTTTTCATTAACTTGTCCTTAAACTTTTTAAATAAATCGGTAACGCTAATTCCCAAGCCACCCATCGCCATGAACTTGCATTCCTTGATGGTCTCGGCCCAACTTTTCTTTGAAGACAGGCTGCTAGCCTCGGCTAGGCAATTGAAATCCGCAGACACTTGGCCATGAAATTTTACGAAGGGGATGAGGTCCTTGGTCAGGCCGATAAATCCATATTCTCCCACAACGGGTTTTTGCACGTGCGCCGGACCCACGTAAACTCCGGCCATCAAAGCTGCCGTCACCATTCCGGAATTATTAAATGAAGTCCCTTGCATCACATAAGAACGACCCGTTTGAGGATCAAAACAGGGACTGACTTCCCCGCCAAGCCCCTTTGCCCAATGGGCTGAAGCCTTGAATTGCCCGCAAATCAAAGGGATGACTTCGGTTCCCCCAAAAGTGGACACCAATTGTGGTCGCAATTGCATCTCTTCGGTTTGCTCGAGATGCAGGCGAATGGTGTTTTCCTCGGTCTTAGAAATTTCACGTCCAATAAGGTCTTCAAAATAATCTTCTGTAGCTCTGGAGGTGGCCTTGGTCGGCGCCGACATGCTGGCGTCGCTCAAACCCGTCGATGGCAAGGCTAACGGTAAGGCTTGAGAGGAATTAGTCAAAACAAGGAGTACAAAAAGGGTGGTCGATAATTGGCGCATTTCGGTTACCTCAGTTTCCCATTGAGCGAATCTTGTGCCGGCCCCCATCGGGCTCTCAAGGCGAGTAGATCCCTTTCTTCGTGGAAGAGATTTCAGGCCCGAAGCCCAAGAATGGCCTTTAAAAAAACAACAGTCGTTAGCTCTATCGTCCAGAAACCGCTTAATTTCGTTTACAGACTAACTTTGAATGGATCGTTCGATGAACCCCCTAAGGATCTTGGCACATTCTAAAATTCCATTTGCGAAATTTAAAGTCTGTGGTACATCGATTTCCAAGTTTAATGGCTTGTTTCGAGTCTTCGGGCATTCTGCCCATCCTCTGAAGCGGCACCCGGCCTGTAGGAGGTATTTGTGGGAAAAAAACTGTACGTGGGGAATCTTCCATTCTCTGCAACTGAAGAAGTGTTAGCTGAAACTTTCGCTGAATGCGGAACTGTTGACAGCGTCAAGATCATCACTGATCGCGACACTGGACGCAGCAAAGGCTTCGGCTTTGTTGAAATGTCGAACGATGATGAAGCTCAAGAAGCGATCAAAAAGTTCAACGGCGCTCAATACGAAGGACGTCCTTTGACTGTTAACGAAGCTAAACCAATGGCTCCTCGCGAAAATCGCGGTGGTGGCGGTGGTGGTTTCGGTGGTGGTGGCGGCGGACGTAGCGGCGGCGGCGGTGGCGGCGGACGTGGCGGCGGCGGTGGCGGCGGACGTTGGTAGTCAACGACCCTGTATCCCCAAAGTCGATTTAATTATCTACTTCGACCCCGTAAGATTTTGTCTTACGGGGTTTTTTTTTGCATAATTTTAGAATGATTAAAAAATTCCTGCCTTCAAAAACCAGTCAGCTCACGGCCCTTGTTAATGGAATCAGCGCGATTAAGATTCCGCTCTTAGCTTTTTGTACGCCACAAATTTTAAGACTCGACGAAGAGCGAAGTGAAGTTTTGGTGCGCTTGGATTTTCGCACCCGCAACCATTTGAACGTCATGTATTTTGGAGCCTTGGCGATGGGAGCTGAATTGAGCGTGGCTCTGCAGGCCATCGAAAGCATTCGTCAATCCAAACAAAAAATAGATTTTATTTTTAAAGATTTTAGCAGCCAGTTTTTAAAACGCGCCGACAACCACGTTCATTTCATCTGCGAAGACGTCGGTAAAGTGACGGCTTTGATCGACCAAGCCTGCGAAAGTCCAGAGCGTTTCGAAGGCACTTTCCAAGGCTATGCGGTAATCAGAGGAAAAGAATCTGATCCTGTCATGAAGTACTCGCTCACACTGTCGGTTAAAAACCGCTCCCTTTCGGCAAAGAAGTAACGGCTTCGAAATATTCGGCGACAAACTTTTTAACAATCTCATCGGCCGACAAGATTTCATGCACCAATCCCACGGATTGCCCGGCACTCCATACGGACTTCCAAGAATTGCTGGTGGCGGATTGTTCCAGTCGGCGCATCCCCATCCAGTGAATCAGGGGCACCATCCACTTTTTGGTCGCGGGGTTTTCTTTGAGCTTTTTCATAATCCAAGGCAGATCTCCGCCCCACTTTTCAACGTAGGGCGTGCGAATGACGGCCGCGGGAGTACCCGAAATTTTAGATGTCATCATGATGTCTTCCGGCGTGGCGTTCACAACCGCAGCTTTGTAGGCTTGATCCACGTTAGCCTCTGTGGAGGCAATAAATCTTGTGCCCACCGAAACAGCCGAGGCTCCCAACACCAGTGCTGCGGCCATTTGCGCCCCATTGGCGACCCCCCCGGCGAGCACCACGGGTATTTGGAGCTTCTGTTTCAACCACGGCACCAGAACCAAGGGACTGATCGGGCCCGCATGGCCCCCGGCACCGCTGGCAACGGCGATCACGCCGTCGGCGCCCAGGTCTTGAACTTTGAGCCCGTGCTCTAGATTTGTGACGTCGCAGAAAACTTTGGCGCCATTTTGGTGCGCCTGCCAAATGACTTCTTTGGGATTGCCAAGGGAAGTAATAAAAAGATCAACGCCGGCCTCCAAGGCAATTTTTAAATCCTGGTCTTGGCGGGTATTGCTCTTATTGACGATGATATTCACACCGATGGGCTTTTTCGTCCGGGCCCGCATGGCCTGCAGAGCTTTGCGGTAATTTTCCATCGGACGGTAATTGAGCGCCGGAAAAGTTCCAATCGCTCCGGCCATCGAGCCATGAACGACCAAGTCTTCATTGCTGACCAAAAACATCGGAGCCACGATGAGCGGATAATCAATCCCAAACATTTTCGTAAATTCAGTTTCAATTTTTTTCATAATTTATTGTCGGCTAATCTAAGCGACTTTGCGAACAGAAACAGGCGTTTCGACAATCTCAAGATTCACTTTTTGAGAATCAAAGGATTTGATTCGTTTGGTCTTCAGAAGCTTCACATGCACGTAAGTCTGGCTCCCCGGAGTGAAGTGAAATTTCAATTGCGCGGCCCAGCTGTAGACCATATACAACCCGATACCCGCTCCACCACCGGTCTGCCGAACCGTTACCTTATCGTATTGCGCACAGCGGATTAGATTCCTAAGAAGTCCCAGTCGAGAAAACGAACCGTAACTGTCCCGAACGCTCAGCCATAAATGGGTACCATCGTCCCCAAAAGCAAACTCCACTTTTTTATTGCTGGGTAGCTTGACCCGTTTTGTACGGTCTGAATGCAAGGGTTTGCCCTCATTGTCCACGGGTGCATTGTAAAAGGCATTTGTTAGCAGCTCGGAAGCCACCGTGCGGGCAATGTCGCCCAAATGCTGGAACACATCTTGGCTCTGCACGTACTCACTGAAGTCTTTGATCGCGACGTGCAAATTGTCGGTTTGGTCCAATTGGTACTTCTTAACTTCACCCGATGCCTTTTTGTTCGGTTGGACCGTCAGGGGATCCTTCTGGAAGAAACTCATAAGCTTTTGCAGATCTTCGGCTAAGAAATCTTCCCGAATTGAAAAGATGGATTGGATTTGCGGGAAGCGGCTGAGCAAATTTAACTCTGTGAGATTCGTTGCCCCGGAAACCAGGATGGTCGGTCGCGTTTCGGGTCTTGTCTCTAGATTCCATTCCAAAATGGCCAAGCCGTTGCCTTGGGCCCAGGCCCAAAACTCACTCACGTAAGCCTTAATTTTCGAATCGACCAGAATAATCACTTAAGACCACTCCCTGTTTCCTATGTATCATTTTCGGCATAATCGATTGGAAGGATTAGGAAAAATAGGGCAAAAGTGAATAATTTAAGATGGTGTCTCCAACTGAAACAGGGCCGTCGGATCCGCTTGAGACAATTTCATTTACATTCGATTTGGAGTGGGAATTCCCAAAGTTTCTAGACCTTGTTTCAGGGTCGCGCCCACGGCCTGACTTAGACCCAGGCGAGCCTGCTTCAACTCCAAAGTCTCAGCTCCAGCGAGGGAACACTCGTGATAGAAATGATTGAAACGTTTGGCGAGATCTAAAAGGTAGGTGCACATAAACGAGGGCTTCATTTGCTCGGCCCCCGCCATCACGGTCGATCGATAAAATAACAAACTTTGCATAAGTTTGTGTTCGGCCGGATGTACGAGCAATCCCCATTCGACTTTAGTTTCCAGGGGTCCTAATTTTCGAATCAAACTGTTGATTCGCGCGGCCGAGTATTGGATGAAAGGGCCGGAATCTCCGTCCAATTTGAGCCATTCCTCGAGCTCAAAAACAATTTTTTTGTTGGAATCAATTTTAATCATTCCGTATTTAATAGCCCCTTGAGCGACTTGCCGAGCCACCAGATCAATTTCCGTCGCGTCCCATTCCGACAAATAACGGGACAAGTATTTTTCTTTGACCATGGCTTCCATACCCTGAACAAGTTTCATCAGTGGCACAATGTTGCCCTTGCGCGAAGACATGGCGCCGTCGGGAAGCTCCACGTAGTTGTACTGCAAATGAAAGCAATTTTTCGACTGCTCTTGAAAACCAAGTTTTTCTAAAACTTTAAAGACTTGTTGAAAGTGCAGAGCCTGTCGCATGTCGACGACATAAATATTTTTTTCGATCTTAAAATCCTGAAATTTCCGGCGCGCCAATTCAAGATCTTTGGTCGCATACAAACCGGTCCCGTCGGATTTTAATAAAAGACAAAACCCCAGCTTATCTTCAGCCAAGTCCATCCCGATGGCGCCGTCGGATTTGACCAATTTCCCTTGTTCAAAAAGTTTTTTTATAAACTCAACACTTGCGGAATCCATCTCGGATTCCCAATACCACTGATCAAATTCAACGTTCGCCCACGCGTAGACGGAATTCATCAAATCGATGGACCACTGCCGCGTGGTTTTCCACAGGTCAAAAAATTCACCGCTTTTGGCTTCCAGTTGTTTCAGAATCATCGTGAGCTGTTGACGATTTTCATCCTCTTGCGGAGAACCCTTTTCGTCTTCCAACTTCAAATAACCTTTGGAATACATTTGTCCCAACCACTCGCCCCGATTCACCAAAGGGACGGTTTCCTGGTTGTGGTATTTTAAATACCACAAACATTTGGCGACGTGGGTTCCCACATCTCCAGGAAAGGTTGCGCTGATGACGGGATAATTTGCCGTGCGCAGGGTTCTTACCAAAGCGTCACCCAAGCAAGCGTTTCGCATGTGACCCACGTGCAGTTCTTTGTGCGTGTTGGGCTGACAAAATTCGATCATAACTTTGGGAGGTGCATCCAAATAGGGAATTTTAAAAAAATCCCCCGACAAAATCGGCATTAAGATCTCTTTACCGAAAGCATCTGGGGTAAATCTAAAATTTAAATAGGGCCCCACGGCTTCGACTTTTTCGACAAGATCTAAGGGCTCTAGAGATTTTGCAAGACCTTGCGCAATCACGGGAGGCCCTTTTTTCAGAACTTTCGCCAATGGAAAACAACCAAAGGCCAGGTCTCCCATTTCAGGATTGGGCGGCTCAACCAAGGAATCGGCTAAAATTTCTAAGGTCAGACCTTCGACGGGCGACCCATTAAAACGAACCGAGGATCTTAAAAGAGCCTCGGCAAGGGTTGATCGTAGAGAATCAAAATTTTTAGTCATTCTTTGACTATACTACTTAAGAAGCGCCTTTTTAACAGCAGCTTCTGCGTTCACCAGACCCGCTCCGTACTCGGCCAGCGGACCCACATTGGTGGAACTTTCTGCTAATATTGTTCGCACCTGCAAGGGTGTCAGTGACTTGTTGGCGGCACGAATCAAAGCCACAACTCCCGCAACATGCGGTGTGGCCATCGAAGTCCCATCAAACGCCGTGTAATCCGTCGTTCGAGTCTGAACCGTGGCCAAGGCCGGTTGTCCGGCAGCTAGTGTGGCTTTTAATTCTTCTCCGATCTGTTGTTCCACCATCATCACCGGCACTGGCAGCGTCGAGCCATCCGTCGTGACCGCACCGTTGAGCAAACCCGGCGCATTGTTAAAAATAATCACCCCGGCAGCGCCCGCCAAGATGGCATTTCTTGCTTTGTCACCGAAGGAAATTTCCCCTCGGACAAGCAGAGCGAATTTTCCCCGAGCGTTCACGTTGCTAAAATCAGTCAGGTTGCCGATTCCGGCGAAAACAAGCTCGTTGGTTATCGGAGTGCGCACTTCAATAGTTCCGACAAATGTCGAAGACTTCACTTCTTTAAGATCTTGATTTCCAACTTTGACCTGGACGCTGCTTTCACGTCCTGAGCCCATCGGAACTGCCGAGTTCACGGCCACTCCGGGAGCCATCACATCGAGCTCGGGCCCGTATTGTGAAAACGGCGCTCGCTTGGAGTCTTCGCTGATTGCACCGACGGCGATCACGGTCGGAAAACCGGCCGGATAACTGACTTTGCCAGATCCGTCGTTTCCCGTGGCCGCAACGATGATGATTCCGGCCGCATCGGCCAATTCCGCAGCACGTTTTTCTGCCATGGAACCAATCGGCCCACCCAAAGACATACTGATAACATCCACTTTTTGCTCGATACCCCAGTTGATCCCTTTGGAGACAGCTAAATTCGAGCAGCCTTCGGCCACACAAACTCGGCCCATAAGAAGTTTTGCCTTGGGAGCGACTCCGGTAAAACCATCTGTCATTTGCACTCCCAAAATAGTTCCGGAAACATGCGTCCCGTGTCCGACCTGATCGGTAATATCCGTACTTCCGGGAACGCCGGTAAAATCTTGTCCTTGTTCAAAGTTGCCTTGGAAAGCGGGATGATTAAAATCAAGCCCGGTGTCTAAAACCAAAACGCGAGTGCCTGCTCCCAGGTTTGAATCTTTCCAGGCCTGCGGAGCGCGCACGGTTTTAATTCCCCAAGGTGTTCTGGGGCCTGTTACATCCCGGCGAGGAGACTGGGAGTCCTCGTTCGTCATTTGAGTCGCGATCTGAATACTCCACGGCATCCACGGCTGAAAACCCGCCATCGGTTTTGGAGCGGGATGAAACATCTCAGGCTCAACAAAATCAATCATTCCGGATTTTGCCAAAGCTTGAATGGCTTTTAAGTCATTGGTTTCCACAATGAGTGATTTCAAACTTCGCAAAGACTCATCGACATTCATTTGCCCGACCGCCATGGGTCTACGGTCCGCGCCGGCCCCACCCCTCCCGCTCAAAGTAACTTGCGACAGGTTCAGTTGCGAACTCAGGACATACTGGGCATGCACCTGATCAAACGCCTTCGGATCTTTAAAAGTAACGATGTATTTTGCCGCCATACTTTGCGAACCGAGAAATAACCCGACGGCAACGATGGCACCTGACTTGAAAATTTTTAGATTCATATTCCCCCCGCCAGAATCTTCAACATCCTAAGAATTTCATTTCAAGAGTTCTTTACGAGAATCCCTGAATTAATTCTTATAGTTACTAAAATCCGCGCCCAGAGCGAATTTTCTGACAGATTCTGAACTGACCAATTGCTGTCTTTTTTAGGGTCAAAAGGGATTGGTTACGACTTAGATTTTTCTGCGGAGCTAATTTCTTGTGCGACTTATTTGACGCCGTGTTCAATTGGTTCTGAACTTATTTTTGACTCGCGTGCTTTCGGAACGATCCTGCGCTTCAGGCGCCCGTCGGATAATTCTAAGATCTGATCACAGTCTTTTACCGTGCCGAGACGATGCGCGATGATAAGCATAGTTAAACCCGCGCAAGAGTTACGAAGCACTTCTTGCACGGCTGCGTCGGTCTGCACGTCCACACTGGCGGTGGCCTCGTCCAAAATTATAATTCGGGCCTGCACCAACAGCGCACGGGCCAAACAAATTAATTGTCGTTGTCCTTGAGAAAAATTCAGTCCGTTTTCAACCACGGGC
>JAYUPS010000348.1:0-6059 GCA_043759945.1 Bdellovibrio sp. | reverse complement strand
TCCACGAAAAAACTTGGAAAAACAAGTTTTTAGAATAACTACCGGACCACTTCTGCCTAAGTATCCAAATTAAATGGATTTTAGAGAATTTCAATATGAGACATTTGGCGCGCCCGCCAGGACTTGAACCTGGAACCCTCAGATTCGAAGTCTGATACTCTATCCAATTGAGCTACGGGCGCATGTGTTTTATGCGCCAGAATGTAGGCGGGATTTTTAAAAAACGCAACTGCACTAAAATCATCGGTTAGTTCCGGTAAATGTCGGCCCGTCCCTTCGAAGTAAAACTTTCATTGAAAATTGGATCTAATTTTTGAGCACGAGCGATTTGTGATTCGAAGGGAATTCGACCGGGAATTCGATCTCAACGCCGTATTAACCCCATTCAAGGTCCTAGTTTGATCTTCCAACGGGCATCGACTCTCGCTTTGAGTTAAATAGGAGTTAATTTTTAGTTTTTTTCATTCAATTAAATTTGACCTATTGTGTTATCGAGAGGGGATGGAGTATAAGGATTCTCCAAATGAATCTGAGCAAGGGACTTTAGGGGGTCATCATCATGATTACTGACGTTGAGAATTTCGAAAACGCTGAAAATGATTCCGACATGGATTTAGATTCCGAAGCGCGGGATGCCGCTCTTCGCGAACAGCAAGCCGATCTGGCCCAGCTAGAAAAGCTGGCCGCCAGCGGAATGCTCGAAGAGTTCGAAGATGATTTGAACCTGGATGAGATCGAAAATATCTTGGACCTGGAAGAAGCTCAGTTTCCTAAGTTCACATTGGCGAAGAACAAAGCCCGCTTTTTACGAATGGTCAGCTGGTACCGTCAAAAAGAAGAGTGGATTGAAGTGGCGCCTTTGTCGGGCGTGACCAAGTTGTTCAAGCAGCAAACCAAAGAACTGGAAGGCATTCGTTCCAGCAAGTTGGATTACGAAATGGAACTTGAGACCGGGACCCTCACTCCGAGCCAACGTTCCTACCGTCGTGACGAATTGAAGATGTGCAAAGTCCAAGAAAAAATGGCGGTGCATTTGATTTCTAAACTCCAGCTTAAAATCCGTTCTGGTCGTCGCTAGGACATACTTCTCATTAGGTTTTGTAATCCTATTGGCCCTCCCGTTTTCATTTCGAGCGGGGGCTAAGGATTCTGATTTTTATTTCGGCAATTCCTTTGATAACACTTCAAAATCGATCCTGTCCCTGGGCTTAGTGGCCACACTGGGGGCAATTCCCTACGACGACGACATCCGCAATCAATGGCGCGGCAATCAGAAAATATCAAAGCCAGTGACCCACGTGGGAGATTTGTTAGGATCGACGGTGCCCGGGGCCGCGATCGCGCTGGCTCAATATCATTGGGACAATGAAAACGGCGTCAGCCACATAAAGGCCCTGATCGGCGCCGGTGTCTACACCTCGATCTTAAAGTTATCCGTGAACCGGCAGCGGCCGGGCAACAGCACCAATCGCTTGAGTTTCCCGTCGGGTCACGTCTCGACTTCTTTTGCGACAGCGACCTCTTTATATATGTCCTACGGATCTAAAGCAGGGATTCCGGCCTTGTTGCTCGCCACCGGGGTCGGGGCGAGCCGATTGTCCGATGACGTGCATTGGCTCAGCGACACTTTAGCGGGGGCGACCATCGGGATTTGGATGGGCTACGCCTACGCCACAAAATCTTCACAGATTGACGGCCATAAAATATCGAAATTTTTGATTCTGCCAAGTGTTCAGAATGAGGCTTATTTCGTGAACGTCCTGTCACAATTTTAGACAACTTCCAGACTGGAATGTCTCATTTCGAGAAAATATATTTTTCCCTTGCTCTAAATTCTCACAATGAACCGCCGATAGGATCACTGTGAGCCAAATTTGTAAATGGCTCCGGTAACACGAACCACCGTATATCCAAGGGGGACTAAGATGGCCAAGACAGTAGTTTACGTAGTCAGTGATGAGTCAGAAGGATTCGAAAAATCAAAATCTTTCTGCTCGAGCAATGGATTTGTATGCCATAGCTACACTCCCGAGCAATGGAAAGAGGGCATGGAGAATCCGGCGTTCCGTGGTCAACTGGTGAACGGACTGCCAAGTCTGACATCTGGTTTAAACCCCTTGGGTCGTAGCAATATTCTTCCGTTTCCGGGTTTGCAAAACACCACTCCGGTTCATGATGGTAAAGTTGCCACAATGGAAGAGATGGAAAGCAAAGCTATCGAAGGCGCCATTCATCAGTACCGTGGAAATTTAACCGAAGCGGCAAAAGCTTTGGGAATTGGTCGTGCGACTTTGTACCGTAAAGTGAAGCAATATCAAATCGACCCTTCAATGGCCCGCAAGAAGCGCGCGGCTTAACTTCTCGGCCGCTAAGGCGGCCATCGGGGTTACTTCTCGGCCTGCGAGTGGGTGGGGAAACGTTGCGACCAAGATCTCGGAAATACGGATCTTGGTCGTTTCATTTTGATTCACAATTTTTTCACTAACTCGTTGAAATCCGTCAGCGTCTAACGAATGGACGGGTGGATGACGGGTGTGCAGATCGAAGGTCTTTGGAGCGATTCAGTCATGATCCGGGGTGGCACATGCTTGGCAATATTAGCTGGATAAGGTTATCACTCAAAGGATGTACTATATGAGAAAAGTCCTTCAATTTCCGAAAGCCCGATCAAAGCGTGCCCTGGCTTTACAAAAGCTGGAAGCCCAGCGTTTCTTCTTGGGGATGTCACTTTTCTCTCTCACTTTGGTCGCCGTGTTTGCAAACGAGCAAATCATGAAAGTGGAGCGCCCCGTCTACGTCGTGAGCAACCAATACAATCCGACGTTAAATGAGCAGTCCGCATCCCAGTTTGATCGCGCCATTGCGAGCGTCCAACCGGTTCACGTTTTTCGTGATCTTGAATGGGAACATCAGTTGGCCAAACGCCTGGGCTCAAAAACAATTGATTCCGGTCGATCTCCAGCCTCGGTCGGCGGTCGCGTCACATTAATGGATGATTTAAAGTACGGTCCACTGGCCGGAAAATATTCGATCCGATCTATTGCTTCGGCAGGCTCCGCAGACACGGAATCCCGCGTGAACGAAATTGAATATGTCCAAAGTGATGAAGTCACCGACCGGCCCGTGCGACTGACTGACACGCGCAGCTTTTTAATGAGGTACAAATCCCTGATGAAAGTCCAGTACGCCAACGCGGAGCTGGCTTACCAAACAGAAAAAGAAGAAGTGTGGCAGTTGTTTGATGGCAGCCAAAACATGGTGGGCCGAGCTCATGTTTCTTTGGATGGTCGAGGGCAGTTGCTCGGCATGAAAGTGGAGAATCTCTGACGTTGATCGGCGGCTAGGGCCGCCTTAGCCATACCAACACGCAATCTAGACTAATCCCAATTCTGTAACAATCCGAATAAGTCTTGATGGTATATCAAGATCTAACTCCCGAAAATAACTCGAGCGAAAAAATTCTGGCGCCGGTTCAGGATCGGTTTTTGGCCTTTGCATTTGATGCGGCCCTTTGCTTTCCCACGCTCTTCATTTTGCTCAAGCCCCTGTGGCGAAAAATTCAGTACTTGTCTTTGACCGCGATTGATTCGACCGAGCTCAAGGTTTTAATGATCTTGGGTGGGCTTTGCTCGGTGGTCTTGTTTGTTCTGTTTAATGCCTTTTGTCTTTACCGTTGGGGTGCGACTCCGGGGAAAAAGATTTTTCAAATCCGCGTGGTCTCCACGTCAGACAACTCAAAAATTGGTTTCAGTCAGGCGATGATGCGCAGTTGTGTTTGGGCCTGGCAGCTGGTTTTTCTGGGAATACCGTTCATGGAGGTGCTCTCGCACCCGGATCGTCGCCCGTGGCATGATCGACTAAGCGAGACTCTGGTGCTAACAAATAAAAAAGTGCGCAGCGATTCCCCGCACTGGATCGAGCAACATTTCTTCCGCAATCTTTACTGGGCCATTTCCTGCGTTGTGGCGGTGACCGCCGGTCTTCAGGTCAAGAGTTTGATGGTCGATAGCATGAACGGGGAAATGAAACGTGAAGAGCTCGTGCGCGAAGGGTATTTGTGCTCTTCGCTTTCTGAATCCCTGCCCCCGACGGAAGATAATCACCGTTTGGATTATGGGCTGGGACTTTTTCTGGTCGGGCAAATAAATTCGGAATGTTTGGAGAGCGAACTTGATTTCGTTTTGTGGTCGCAGAATCAAAAGGAAATACCCTGGGCTTATTTGGCGCGTGGATTTCTATCGGAAGCCGCAGGCAACGACGCCACAGCTGAATTTGAACGAGCTTGTCCGGATGACCAAGAAACGAAGTCCGTTTGCGCGATTACAAACTGGAAACTAACTGGCGTCGTAACTCCGGGTCTGAAAGAGACCTGGCTTTACCGCGTGGCCCACTTGAAAGAGCTTATTAAGCTTGGCAATTTTGAAAGCTTGAAAGCTCACATTAATTCCATTCGATGGCCGGACTCTTTGCTTTCTTACGTTCAAAGCAAAGGCTTGCAAAGCTTGTGGGTCCGCGGGCAGCTTGCGGCGTTTGAAGAATCCTTTCCGATCTTGTCGGCGGCTTGGGATCATGAGCTGCGCCTAGAAATTGGATCTTGGGGATGTTTGGCCCAACTTACAAAGCATTGTCAGGACAAAAAAGAAATTTCAGCCTGCGAGTCTTTGCGTAACGAAATTTCTCAAGGCCACGGGAAAGTCTGGCCTCGTCCGGTAAGCCTGGCATTGGCGCGCGAAAGTGTTTGTCGGGGCCGACAGGACCAGGAAACCCAAAGTCAGTTTTCACGAGCTTTTCTGCGAAATCCAGAGACTCAATGGGTGGAAGAACTTGTCGATATGAAAAGTTTTGATGATCGCAGCTGGAAAAGGGTGCTCGCGGCCCTAAAAACTGTTCCGGCCGACGATTGGCTTTACGCTCAGGGCCTGTGGTATCTTTCCCAAGGTTCCGTGACGCCGGACCGTCAGAAAAATCTGAAGGACTTTTTTGCAGATTCTGGCTCCGAGGATTTATTCTGGTGGCTCGCGAAAACCGAGTATAAAAATCGGGAGAAAGCCCTTGGAGATTCCGTCCCCTTGCGCGTTCCCTCGGGCAGTCCGGAGAAAGAAAAATGATCATACCTTGGCTGATGGGATTTAAAGATTTCAATTTGGCGCCCATCAGTTGGATTTTATTTGGAACCAATGTATTTTTATTTTTTTTCACTCTGCAGGGCAATGAACCCCAAATGAGCAGCCAGCTCAATCGCAGGTTTTTACAACAAACCGGAGCCTATTACTTGCAAACAATAGCCAATCCCGATCCCGATTCCAATCCCGAGCCCGGAAAAACCGATCTGCCCTCGGCGGTGGAACTGTTTTTATGGGGCGGTAAAGCGCTCCGAGATCCGGTTTTTTTAAGTCAGCTGGATGATTTTCAATTTCAAGGTCACCCCGAGGACATCACCCAGTGGAAACAAACTTTGCATAAATTCAAAAACAGCATGGAAGAAAAAATTACTTACCAATTTGGCGTTCGGCGAAGTGGGAACGAAGCCTGGCGCCACCCTTTGTCCTGGATAACGTATCAGTTTATGCACGCCGATTTTTTCCATTTGGTCGGGAATATGGTTTTTCTTTTGATTTTCGGGATCGCCCTTGAAATTTTGTTAGGGTCCGCTTTGGTTCTGCAGACCTATCTGATCGGCGGGGTCGTGGGTGCATTTTTTTCAGCCTTGGTGGACACCGGTTCCGCTCTACCGATGGTGGGAGCGAGTGCTTCGATTTCCGCCCTCATCGGTTTGTATCTTTTCGTCGAAGCCAAAAAACGAATTAGTTTTGTCTATTTTTTGTCTCCATTTCCCGGTTTCTTTGGCGAGGTTTTTCTTAACAAATGGTGGCTCGTGCCTCTGTGCTTGGTTCCTGACATCGCCAACTGGTTAACGGATCGCTACCTGTCCGTTGGAACAGATTTGTTACCAAATTCGGTCGCGACCAGCGCCCATCTGGGGGGAGTCTTATGGGGCTCCCTCGTTGCCGTGGTTGTCTTAAGAAAAAACATCCGCGAAACGATCAAGGACTTTGTTG
>JAYUPS010000347.1:0-6066 GCA_043759945.1 Bdellovibrio sp. | reverse complement strand
TTGATTGCAAGCGTCCGGAAAGCACCCTGCCTACCTGCGACGCCCAAACCAAAGTGGTCCCCGGATTTGGCACGGTCGTATTGCCCGCCGCCAATTTGACCGAGGCTCAAACTTTAAATAATGATTGTGAATGTGTTTGTCGCGTTGGCGGCTGGGTTTGTCGCTGCCTTACGATTCCACCGGGGACTTCGGGCGGTCCCGGTGGACCTTCAGGTAGCGAGGGACCCCCGGGACCTCCGGGAGCGGGCGGCGGTGGCGGGGGACGTCGACCGCCTGTTGGCGGAGATGGTGACGGCAATTAAGACATTAAAAAATATCAGAAAAAATATCAGAAAAAATATCGGTCGAGGTGCGCAAATGAATCCGTTTCTAGTCCTAAAAAATATAAAATCCGAAAAGGGGGAAACCCTGGTCATGATTTTGGTGGCGGTTGTGGTTTCCACCATCACCTTTCTGGCTTTAATCACGATGATGAACAACACCTCGATCAGCTTGCGTAATGTGACCTTTCGCACCGGGGTTGAAGAAACCGTCAATACGGTTCGCTTGGCTTTTTCCGCAGGTCTTTCTTGCTCGCTGAATTTTACCGGGGATGACATGCCCGCCGTCGGAGAAACCCGCGACGCGGGGGCCATGTTTTTTTCTAATTCCGCGGGCACCGCTTTGACCACCGACACTATTATTCGCTTGGGACGCTTCGGCCAGGGTATCACCGTGGATTCGGTGTCTTTGGTGAACGATCGTTTGATCAGTAGCGATGCGAGTTCGAGTTCCTATTTGGCCCGCATCGAGATGAATTTTAGTTCCGATTCTGTCGGAGTGCCCGTGGTGACCCGGTCGGTGCCCTTTGTTTTAAGCACCGATTCGGCAAACCGGGTTACCAGCTGTTCGCCGGGAACTCCCGCGCTCAACAGGTGCTTGCCGACGGCCACGACGGTTGTGGGTTACGGGCCCGTTAATTTGGCAGAGGGAGTGCTCACCGAAATTAGAATTCTATCTTCCAATTGTGAATGTGAGTGCCGCGTGTCGGGCTGGTCTTGCATGTGCATCACGGGGCCGTCAGGTCCTGCAGGGCCGCCGGGTCCCACCGGACCACCAGGTCCCGCGGGTCCGCCCGGGGGCGATGGCGGTGCCATGGGCGGCGACGGCGGCGAAGGCGGCGATGGGGCTGGTGGCGGTGGCGCCAGTGACGGCGGAGCTGGCGGGGGAGCTGGAGCATAAAATGTCAGAGCAAAAAAATATTTTTAATTTAATAGCTGTGGTCGCACTTTTTATTAGCGGCTATTTGGTTTTTTCTGGAAGCCAGGGAACTAGCGGAGTGCAACTTTTGGAGTCTCAAGTAAGAACATTGGAATCCGAGATCGCGATTTTGAAAACCCAGAAAACTACGGGGAAAGAAATTCCGAAATCAGAATCGGGACCCGGCAAACCAGAAATTGAAAAATTAATCGACGAGAAAATTCAACTCGAACTCGTCCGTTTTAAGAAAAGATCCACGCCCCAAGTGGTGGGTACGGGCTCAGAAGCCATCGGGACCAAATCTTATCGCTGCTTTGAAACCGAGGGCTCTGCCGAGTGTGTGGATTTCAGGCTGATTTGTCGGACCGGGCGAAAAACGCTTTTTCGGGTTGCACGATCCAAAACCAAGCTGCAGCAATTTGTAAATATCTATCAATGTCTTGAATAGAGTTTAGACTTTGGTTCAATTTTTTAAAAGAAATTTCCTAGAGATTAGAAATAGCCGATCCCTCCAATTTCTTGGAGGGATGCTGGCCCTGACCCAAATGGCGACATTTTTATTTTGGATGCCGGGTCTAATTTCTAAGACTCCGCTAACTTCGAAAATCGAACCCCTGTGTTGGCAATTTCTGCCGGGTTGCGAGGGTTTCCAGCTCAATCAAAGTCTTCTCGGTTTTGTTTTGTACTTGATGCTGTTTACGGCGATTACTTCAGCGCTGGGATTTGTTTCCCAAAAAATTGAGCTCGGCTACTGGACCCTTGCGATCTCTGTGATTTTTAAGCTGGTGATCTACCTGCAAGACTATCGCTTTATGGGAAATTATCATTATATGCAGTACTGGCTGCTCGTAATTTTTCTGTTGATGCCTTTCAAACAAAAACTTTTGCCCTTGATGATTGTTAGTTTTTATTTGGCGGCGGCCTCGCTAAAATTTAACGTCGAGTGGCTTTCGGGATCCGCTCTGCTCAACGACACATTCTTAACCGGACGATCCCTTGAGATCGCCTGTGCCTATGTGATTGTGCTTGAAACGCTCATAGTGTGGTGGCTTTTATCAAAAAATAATCTGATTTTTTATTTAGGGCTTTTCCAGTTCGTGGTGTTTCATCTGTTTTCTTATTTGGTGGTTGGGTTTTATTATCCCTTAATCATGCTCGCGTTCTTGTCCTATTTGATAGCCCGGAGATACTTTAACGAGAATCAAGGCTCGGTATTTCCGCCAGGAATTTGGGGAACGGCTTTGTTGGTTTTATTTTTTACCTTTCAGCTTGTGCCACAGCTTCAGTCTACACGTCCTGACTTGTTTGGTTTTTCACGACTGACAGCACTTTCAATGCTCGATTCGAAATCAATTTGTCAGATCACTTATCTGGCCGAATTCACGGATGGCTTTCGTGAGCTGCCGCGCCTGTACACGAACAGCGCGGGCGAGGCCTTAAGCACCCGCGTGCGGTGCAGTCCGGTGGTGGTGATGAGCGAAGCCAAACACCACTGCGCCCGCCAGAAAATCGACCCCGAGTTTAAAACACTCAAGGTCACTCTATTGAGCCGTCGATTTTCAGATCCGCAGTTTCTGCAAGTTTTTGAAATCAACGATTTTTGCAAAGCCACTTTAGAAATTAATTTTTGGGGAAGTGTCCAATGAAATTACAAGCAGGGATTGTAATCACTTGGTGTTCTTGCCTGGGGCTTTTGGTTTTTACGATCCTTCGAATTAATCCTAATTTAATTTCAAACACCGCGGGCTTGGGAACTTTTCATGTCCACGCGGCCGAATTCGTCCCGGCAAAACCTGTGTTGGAGATCTTTTCGAATCAAAAAACCATTGCTCAGTTTCGCAATGGACCCCAACGAACCGGCGCCCAATCCGGCTACCTGGAGCCTGATCTGGGTCCCGCTGAAATTTTTGAGACGCTCAATGTGGGAATTCATTCCGCTAGCAAATCCTCTCCGATTGCGGATGAAACAGGTATTTATTTGGGCGCAGACACCGGCTGGTTTTTTGCTTTCGATTGGCGCGGAAAACGAACCTGGCGATTTCAAGTGATGCAAGCCAGTCAAGGCATCCATTCTTCGGCGTCCGTTGACCAGGATTCGGTTTACTTTGGCGCCTACAACGGACGCTTTTACCGCCTAAATAAAGCCGACGGCCGACCCCGATGGACCCAATATTTGGGATCAGCCATTGGTTCTTCGCCTTTACTCGCCGAAGAAAAAGTTTTCGTTTCCGTTGAGCTTTCGGGACCTAAAAATGGTTTTGTCGTGGCTCTAGATCGAGCTTCGGGAAAACGACTTTGGCGTTCTCAGAACTTGGGCGCCCAGATTCATTCCTCGCCGACACTTTGCGACGCTTCTCCACCCATTCTTGTCGTGGGCGTCAACAATCAAGACGTTGTTGGCCTGGATCCTGTTACGGGGCAGGTCCGTTGGCGTACAAAAGTAAAAGGAGCCGTGAAGGGAACCTTGCCTTCAACTCAAGACCTGGTTTTTGGTGCCGACGAGGGGGGCTCCCTGTCGGCGATCACGTGTGCCCGGGGCGAAATTGCTTGGCAAAAAGATCTGGGGTTTCGGTCGGGCTCAAGTCCCACGTTGATCTCGGAATTAAAAATTGTCGTTGTCGGCGGTCGTGACGGATTTCTACAGGCTTACGATCATTCCGATGGTAAGACCCGCTGGAAAACCAATTTGGATCAAATGGGATACCGAGGCAGTGCGACCTTTGTTAAAAGTAAAAGTATTCCTGGGGGCTTACTTTGGACGGGCTGTCGTGAAAAATATTTGTGCGCTATTTCCGCTTTGAATGGCACGATCGTGGGCACTTGGTATCTGGGCGCTGCGATTTCTTCGGTGCCGGTTATTTTTGGGTCGCGCATTTGCGTGAGCACCGAGGACCCGGGAAATTTAATCTGCTTTGAAGCCCGTTAGTTTTTTTACAACTCAAGGAGCCGTGCCCCGATGACTTACTTATTTTTTTCCTTGTGGGCCCTGGCGGCTCCTTCCGTGGCCCTGCCGCTTCCAATTCCACTTCCAATTCCAAGGGTTGAAAGCCGTTTGTTTGAACGGCCGGTTCAAATCACCGCCAACACCCGAATCATTGATGTGCGAACTCGGGATGCTTGGCTTGTTTCGCGCATTGCGGGTTCCATTTATTTGAATTGGGAGCAGTTTTCCCAGCCCGGAGCCAGGTCCCGAGGGACTTTGCGGATTTCAAATAAGATTTTGGCCGAGGATCTAAGATTGGCCGGTATATCCGTCAAAAATAGAATCGTTTTGGTCGGTGACGCCAGCGCAGGCCGAGGCAACGAAGGCCGAATGGCCTGGCTTTTGGCCCGGCTGGGATTTCAGGACATCACGCTGGTTTCTTTTAACGACTTGGCCGCACAAAATCTGGGACTGCACAAGGGACCCTTCGCCCTGCCGCCGACGGCAGAATGGAAGGTCAAAATCGACGATTCGGTTCATTGGAGCCGTTCCGAATTTGAACAGAAAATCGGAAAAGAAAAATTTGTGGTCTTAAACGTAATCGATCCCAGCCTCAACATTCGACTTCCCAAGATTTTTACGGATTTAAATCCCGTCAGTATGCACTGGAAAGACTTTATAGATTCTGCGGGACGACCCACGGCCCAGGCAAAACAGCAATTTCAACGTCTGGGCTTATCGAAAGAAGTTCCGATTCTAGTGATTAGTTTTGCGGGATTGTCTTCGGCCTACGTCACTTTGATTTTACGAGATTGGGGCTTCCAGGCCCGACTGATTCCGGAGGGAATTTCTGATTTTCTCCCCAACTAAAGTGACAACTCAAACGTCGATGCAAAAGTCTTTGGTTTTTTTCCGATGCGCGTTGGCCCTTTTACTTTTTTATTACGCCATTGATTTTTGGTTGGCTTCGAATTTTTTTTTAGGGGAACAGGGATTACTGCCAATTTGGTTTCAAGATCAAACTCAAACCAACACCTTGGCGGGATCTTTTTCGCTTTTTAATTTCTCAGATTCTGAATGGCTCGTAAAAAGCATTATTTTTAGCCTGATTCCCTGCAGCTTTTTCATTTTCTTTAATCGGCAGGTTTCAATTTGTTTTGCATTTTCTTTCTTTATTTTGGCATCCATGCAAAATCGGGCTTTCCAAATAACCTACGGCGGAGATCAAATCCTGCGCTTGATGTGCCTGTGTTCAATATTTTTATTTTATGATCCTAAGAACACATCCCCGGTGATTCTTCGGGCCGGTCGACTTTTTTTCTTGGTCCAAATTTCTTTAATGTATTTAACTTCGGGTTTTTTGAAATCTTCCGCGGTTTGGCTTCAAGATCCAGTGGCTTTAAAAATGGTCTTGCAGAACGAATTCTACGCGCGGCCCCTGGCGCAAGAGCTACTTAAATATCCTGCTTGGCTTGAAACCCTGACCCAACTTACATGGCTCCTTGAACGGTTTGGTTGGCTAGGTTTTTTTTGCATGGGCCGATGGTCCTGGGTTCGAAAACTGAGCGTGGGGGCTTTTTTCGGCCTGCATCTAGGAATTTTAATTTTTCTGAAGTTGGGGCTCTTTCCAATTTACAATTTGGTTTGGCTAATTCCCTTGTGGTCCTGGATGCGATCCGAAAATTTAACCAGTTCAGAGACGGGTTCAATTTTAAAGAGGCGCCTGCAAGCGCTCCATATTACAGTGGCGATGAACCTGGTGTTCTTGATCAATACGATCCAACTGGGGAATCTCAACCCCGGGACATCTTTTTATCAGGCTGTGGCTTCGGTTGGATTTCGGCAAGACTGGAGCCTATTTGCGCCTTTTCCGAACATTCACTACGGGCGGCCAGTTGTCACGG
>JAYUPS010000346.1:0-6078 GCA_043759945.1 Bdellovibrio sp. | reverse complement strand
TCCGGTTGGGGACGCCAATTTCTCCGGTGTAGAACCTTTCCGGGGTTCCAAGAGCACCGCGAGCCAAAACAAGCACCATTATTATTTTATTTCTTGGGGGCCTCAGGGGTTTCCCGAAATCCAATTCAAAAACCAAACGAAAAGAGAAGAATGATTTTCCTAAAACCTATGTCTGCCGAAACTTTTAAAAGTTTCAAACAAGATTCCCAAACCGCTTATGCTACAAACCTATCTTCGGTCGAAGACATCCCACTTGTCGTGGCCCTCAAAAGCGCATCCGAACAATTTGATAAACTTGTACCCAACGGGACCGATACTCCTGGGCAATCATTTTTTGATGTGCTTGAAACTGGCTCCGACAAACAAGTCGGCTGTCTATGGCTCGGTTTCCAAAATCGATTCGGACGACAGGTAACGTCGATCAATGACATAAACATTGCTCCAGCGAATCGCGGCAAGGGGTTCGGCAAAGCATTGATAAAACTCGTCGAAGAAGAAGCCCAAAAAGTCGGAGCTACACGAATACGACTCCATGTTTTTAATAGTAACCAGGTAGCAACAAATCTCTACCTGGCCATGGGATTCGAGCCAACCAACTTAGATATGCGAAAAGATATCTAATTGTGAACCTTCATCGCAATTTTGGTTTTAGCGACCTGAATCCAATATCTTCTGGATTCGCGACATAAATCAAATGGTCGACCCATTTTCCGTCTTCAAACCAGTATCGCTTTTTTACTCCCTCTCTTTTCATTCCGATGGCTTTTACCAAACGAATTGATTTTCGGTTATCGAGATTGATCGCAGCTTCAAGACGATTGAGCTTCAACCGCTTAAAACCAATTTTTAATCCAGCCGCCGCCGATTCCTGCCCGTAACCATTCCCCCAATGTCGGTTGTAAATGACATATTCAAAATTAGCGAACTGATGGGTGCTCCGAACATAAATATCGAAATCAATCGAACCGATTAGATTTCCTGTTTTCTTCTCAAACACACCGAACTGATAGTAGTCGTCATCCTTAGCAAGACTCAGTAGACGTGCGATGAATTTTGTAAAATGTGCCTTTGAACAGCGCCTTAAGGTTTTTGGTCCCGAGTCCGATCGACTTTGCGATGGCAACCGATTCACCCAGCAATCGAGCCAAACCGCATAATCTGAAGATTTCAATGGTCGTAAGATTAACCTTTTCGTTTTGACTTCCTTCCCTAGCATGGGGCACCCGCCCTCACTAAATAATTCCATTCCTCCATTCCTCCATTTCGCAGAATCGAAGGCATCCATTTTTCTCAAAAAGGCGAATCATACCCAAATTTGTTGAAGTTGTTCCACCGTGATAAAGCTTTCCACCTTCGCCTTTCATAACTTTAAAACTAAAGCGATGAACCCAGAGGCCGAGATTCTGTTTCCTAAATTTCGGCATGATGCCCATATAAGAAATTCTTGACCAACCTGTTTTAGGATTGATTTGAATCACATTAAGAGCGGCGATTTCAGTATCAATGAAGCCAATATGGATGCATTGAAGACCAGAAGTTAAAACTGGGTCTGCTAAGAAATCTTGAATGAACATCAGCGGATCATCGTTGGGGTCCGTGTCGGGATCTCCTTCCGCCACTTGTTTTAAAGTATTTGCAACGTCTGGAGGTTTCCATCCAAGTCCCTCAGCAGTTTTCCAGGTTAGTGGAGTGCCATCATCGCTAGGCAATTCATCCACATTTCTTTTGAACTCAATCCGCTCACTTTTCTTTTTGAAGCCCAGCTTCGGCAACAAGGTAACGAGCTCCTCGGATGCGGTTTCGCCCTTTATCAGACGAAACATGACCAAACGAGCTTTAAAATCATTCGCCGTCTTCAAAACTTCTTGAATGACACCGCTCAATCTCGGAACGGCTTCCATGTTTAGAACTTTCATCTTCAATGCAAAAACGTCGGCCCATAAATGCTCTAAGGTAATCTTGGCAAGTTCCTCATTGGCTGCATTTACCAGTG
Source organism: Bdellovibrio sp. (assembly GCA_043759945.1). Classification (GTDB taxonomy): domain Bacteria; phylum Bdellovibrionota; class Bdellovibrionia; order Bdellovibrionales; family Bdellovibrionaceae; genus JAYUPS01. Next base: position 4,085 of record JAYUPS010000346.1, on the reverse strand, counting down.
GGAATTTTTTTAATTTAATATCGCCATTCATTAGATGGCTCCTCTCGAAGAGCGACCTTTATTTCTGGCTTCAATACTTCTCTTTTTCCAAATCTTTCGGTCTTCAGCCGCTAAAACTTTGCTTTGCTTCCGCATTCCATGACGAACTTCAGCCTCGAGTTTTTGATAGCTTCGCCATCTGTCATCAGAAAGAGAACCATCAGTCAGGGCTTCTTTGATCGCACAGCCTGGTTCTGTTTGATGGTGGCAATCGCCAAAACGGCAACTCTGAATAAGGTCTTCAATATCTGAAAACTGAGTACGAACTCCCTCAGAATGGTCTGAAAGCTGAAGTTCACGCATTCCCGGTGTATCGATGATCAATCCACCGTAACGACTCACATAGAGGTTACGTGAAGTCGTCGTATGGCGACCTTTACCGTCACCTTCCCGTACGTCCTGTGTTTTTATAAGCTCATTGGTGATGAGGAAATTAATCAAGGTTGATTTACCCACTCCTGAAGAGCCAATAAAAACTGAGGTGGTTCCTTCCTTGATATAGTCAGCAAGAAACTCAGCCTTTTCAAAATCGTTTTTTGAAAGGGTATGAATTTGCACCCCTGGAAATTCTCTTTTTGTCTCGGCGAGGACGCTATCGATGCTATCAAGACACGTGTCTGCCTTTGTTAAAAGAATAACGGGAACAGAGCCCGCCTCCCGAGCAACAGCGAGGTATCGTTCGATACGACGGTAATTCAGATCGGAATTAGCCGACGATGTAATGAAGGCATAATCCACATTCGTCGAAAGAATCTGCAGGTCCGCACTTGAGCCGACTTGCTTCCGATGAATGGTGGTTTTCCTTTTTAGGACCTGATGGATAACCCCACGGTCAGATTGACCAGGAAGGTCCACCATAACCCAATCGCCAATGGCGGGATAATCAACCCGAGACACGGCATTGAATTGCATCTTGCCGCTCACGGACGCCCAAAAAATTTGATTTAAACCCGCTTGCAAGCGATAGAGATTTCTCTCTTCGCAAATGACCCGGGCTGGAAACAACGAACATGTCGACGGCTTCCGCTCGCCAGACAAACAAACAAGGTCGGGATTTTGACTTTCAAAAAAGTCGTCCCAACCAAAAAGAGACAAAAATTCCTTTTCGGAACTGAACATGAAAACTCCTTAAGTTAATTTCAAAAACGAAATGACTTAAGGGCCTAATTAAAACCTAAATTGTATTGATTAGTTCAGGTCCGAAAGAAGGCCCTTGATTACTGATTGGTTCGACATAAGGACCTCCCTTGATATGGAAATTGTGCGGATTGTTTCCTGCCATTATTGAAAGCATAAAAAAAATTGGTCGAAAGGTCAATAGCTTTAAAAATACTTAGATCGGGCGAGGTCTGCAGGCGCAAAAACTTTGGCTTGCCTAAGATATTGCTGTTTGTGAACATCCGTTCATGGAAAAAATGTTCGATTTCGTCAGAAAGTACATGGAACTCTCCACCGATGAAATCGCCCTTGTAAAAAACTCGAACTCCGTAAAGAGTTATAAAAAAGACGAAGTCATCTCAGACGTAACTTTAGGGTATTTTGTTTTAAGCGGTTCTGTTTGCGCCTATTGCACATCAAGCGACAGGCCAATCATAGCCGAGTTTTACCTCGATGGTGATCCGGTGCTTTTGCCACACCAACTTGAAAATCAAGATAACTATTTTCTCAGATGTTTAGAGCCTACGACTTTGGCTGTATCGTCGCCCATCGAAACTGAAAAATTTTTGCTGGAATTTCCTCGCTTTGAAAGCATCTGCCGCAGATTCGCTGAAGAAAAGCTGAGCTATGCTTTTGAGTTCAATAACAAGTTAAAGCTTTTGTCACCGATTGAGAAATATGAATTTTTTATCGACCAAAGACCCGAATTATTAGGACGTGTCCCGCAGCACCTAATTGCTAGTTATCTCGGAATAGCGCCCGAGACTCTAAGTCGAGCCCGAAAGCAGATGACCACGACCACCTCTTGATTTGGATCAATGAACCAACTTCTCTGCTGATTTAAGCTTAAAGCTCTTAAACTAGCGGAGGTATAAATGAAACGATTTCTAGTTCTGGCACTGATTTGTTTTTCGCTAAAATTGTATGCCGATGTCGATGGATCGAAATTTTTCTTAAGTAGCTCAGCATTTATGTTGGCAAACCTGGACCGCACCGACGAGCCGCCGGACTTTTATCAACTGAACTTTGGGTATCAGTTGACGAAAAAAGATGTGGTTTCTATCGAGCTGATAACCTGGAAATACTATGCTCCCTTGGGAATCCCCTGGGATAAAATGTCGAATAAATCTAATCTATTTCCGGGACGAGTTCATGCGGTTGGTGGTGGCCTAGCCTATCAAAGATTTTTACGGGGCAATATTTATTCGGCTCTCCATGCGACTTGGTTTAAGCAGAAGTATTTAGATACGAGCGGAGCAAAGCTTAGCGAAGGAGAACAACTCTTCCTGACCTTGCGATTGGGTTATCATTTTAAAATTGGAACCTTCGCATTTATTGAGCCAAACGTCGCTGTTACCCATTGGCCGATTAACACGGGCTTGCCCTCGTCGTTCCAAGCGCAAGAAGATCGCTGGGGCAAATTCCAAGTTGAGCCAGGTCTGCACTTTGGATTCCCTTTTTGATTCTACTTAAAGTTACTTCAAACACCAATGGCTCAGCTCAATATAAAATGGAATTCCAAAAGCTTTATTCGCCGGAAAGACCTACGTTTGTCGGGTCGGTCTTTTGGACTTTGAAAAGCTATACTTTATCAACAAAGATGCCGATGCAAATCATATGAAGAAAGCGGTAAAACCCCAGAACGAAACGGCGCGACTAATTGCTCTGCTCGAATATCAAGTTTTAGATACCCCTGAAGAAATCTCTTACGACGACATTACTTTGCTGGCATCTTCGATCTGCAAAACTCCGATCGCTCTCGTGAGCCTTATCGATTCAGATCGCCAATGGTTTAAGTCGCATCATGGGCTGGACGCGCGCGAAACTCCACGTGAGAGTTCTTTTTGCGGTCATGCAATTCACGGAACTGAAGTGTTCCAGGTGCCGGATTCTGCTGAAGACCCGCGGTTTGCCGATAACCCGCTTGCGACCGGAGCACCACATATTAAGTTTTATGCGGGAGCGCCACTAATCAATTCCGAGGGATTCGTGTTGGGCACCTTGTGCGTGATCGACAAGAATCCACGAATTCTTAATTTGGAACAAACACATGCCCTCGAGGCGCTTGCAAGGCAGGTCGTTTATCTTCTTGAAATGAGAAAAGCGATGGCCGAGCTTGATCATCGCCTGGTCGAGCTGAAGTCAGCCTCTCAGCAAGTCTTAGATCAACAGCAGCAGCTCATCCGGACGCGTGCGGAAGCCGATCGCGCGACTAAAGCCAAGTCGGAATTCCTCGCCAATATGAGCCACGAAATACGCACTCCGATCAATGGCGTAATCGGAATGACTGGTTTGATCTTAGATACACCATTAAACGCAGAACAAAGAGATTTTGCGGAATCCATTCAACATTCTGCAGATGCCTTGCTCACTGTGATCAACGACATTTTAGACTTTTCTAAAATGGAGGCGGGAAAGCTTGATTTCGAGGAAATCGACTTCAAGTTGGATTCTACAGTTAGGCATATTGTAAGAGCGTTCTGTTTTCAGGCACAGAAAAAGGGTCTCACGTTGAACGCCGAAGTCGCTGAAGACTTGCCTGCATATTTAAAAGGGGATCCGGGTCGCTTGGGCCAGGTGCTCAATAACCTTATTAGCAACGCAATTAAATTTACTTCTTCCGGCCAAATTTCACTTCGATTTACAATTGAGAATAAGACTGAAAATGGGATCCAGCTTCGATGTGAAGTCGAGGATTCTGGCATAGGAATTCCAGCAAAGGCTTTAGATCGGTTGTTTCAGGTATTCTCTCAAGTTGACTCTTCAACTGCTCGACAATTTGGAGGGAGTGGGCTTGGACTTTCCATCAGCAAAAAGCTTGTTGAGTTAATGGACGGTAAGATTGGCGTGAAAAGCAAAGAAGGCCAAGGATCGACATTTTGGTTTAC
>JAYUPS010000345.1:0-2466 GCA_043759945.1 Bdellovibrio sp. | reverse complement strand
TGGCTGTGGGCACAATGATTCTTTTTCTGGTGTTGGGTGCTCATGTGCTGCGTGGCTTTGAACTGGATGCGGCGCTGGTGTTTACGATGGTGAGCTTATTTCGTCTTATCGAAGAACCCTTCGGGATGTTTTCGCGCGTCGTTTCCGGATTGGCCAATGCCCGGGTTTCAGCCAACCGGTTGGTAAAATTCATGAACAAGCCCGGGCAAGGGCCCATTCCGTTTGAGCCCTTGGTCGACCCGACCCTGGCGCTGCGGTTGACGGATGTTTCAATTAGATATGGTACAGTTCCGGTAATTAATAATTTAAGTCTTCAGATTACTCGCGGCGAAAATTTAGCAATCATCGGATCTGTAGGTGCCGGTAAGTCGGCTCTGCTTTTGGCTCTGGCGGGTGAAAATGATTTCCAAGGTCGCATAGAAAAAAGCGTTCGATCCAATGCTTTGGTTCCTCAGGATGCTTTTGTTATTAATGCGACGTTAAGAGAAAATTTAACTTTCGGCCAAGCTGATATTTCGGAAGCGGATATCAAACAGGCAATCTGGACTTGTGGCTTAGAAGACGATTTAAAATTGTGGTCGGCGGGACTGGAAACTGAAATCGGAGAAAAGGGCGTCAATTTGTCCGGGGGGCAAAAGCAGCGCTTAAGTCTGGCACGCACATTTTTGCAACGCCCGGATCTGGTTTTATTGGATGATCCCCTCTCTGCGGTGGATCCCAAGATGGAAACCTTGCTGGTCGGTCGGTTAATTGGTGAAGCCTGGAAAAACGTGACTCGAATCACGGCCACCCATCGACTGGAATACTTAAATACTTTTGATCGCATTTTATTCCTCGAAGAGGGAAGCTTGATAGCTTTGGGTACCTTCGAAGAATTGCTTCAAGTGCCAGAATTTTTAGTATTCATCAGTCAGCACAATCAAAGTCACCAAATGGACGGCAAAGAGGCGATTGAGAACACGCCAAAGAAAATCGAAGAAACCTTGCCGGTTGCTTTTGTTGCCGTGGGAGCAGATCGGGTCACCCAAGACGAAGATCGTGAGTATGGAGCGGTTAAGGGCTCGGTGTACTGGCAGTATATTCTATCTTTGGCGGGAGCCGTTGCTGCCAAACGGCCACGGATGTTGGCCACTTTGCTCGGAACCGCGATGCTGGCGACCAGTCTTCCCTTGCTCCAGAAATTGTGGCTGGCGCGAATGACCGATGCTGGTGAAGATTTTTTTCTTCGGCCAGGGGCTTCGATTTTAGTCTACGGGGGTTTAGGGCTACTTACGATTGCGGGAATCCTTTTTTCTGATTTGTTTTGGCTCCGGCGGGGGTTGCAAGCCGGCAAGGACCTGCACGACCAAATGCTTTCGTCGATTCTGGGCGCGCAAGTGCGGTTCTTTGATGCGCATCCCGTGGGCCGCATTCTGCAGCGATTTTCCCGGGATCTTGAGGCTATCGACGTCGAACTTCAATGGTGTTTTGAAAATTCCGTTAAATCTTTTTTGCAAGTCTTTGTGAATTTAGTATTGATTGTGCTGGTTGTTCCCATGGTTCTGCTTGTTTTATTTCCGGTGGCTTGGATTTATTACCAGTACCAACGTCAGTATCGAACATCGGCTCGCGAAGTAAAACGATTGGACTCTTTAAGTCGGTCTCCGCGGTACGCGCACTTTAAAGAGACCGTCAGCGGTCTGATCGTTTTGCGCAGTCTGGGAAAACAAGATTGGTTTTACCAGCAGTTCGCCGAGAAGCTCACTTACAATCAGCGCATGTTTTATTCCCACTATATGGTGAACCGCTGGTTTTCGTCGCGCGTACCGCTCGTTGGTTCCTTGGTTGCCATCGGAACTTCGTCTTTTTTAACCATTGCGGTCTATCAAGGTTCCCTCCAAACCGGGATTGCCGCCATGGTGGCCGTTTCTTCGTTAGGGTTTTGGGGACTTTTGAACTGGGGCATTCGTATTTGGGCCGACGTCGAGGCTCGTATGACCTCGGTGGAGCGAATAAAGAATTACATTGGGGCTCCCCAAGAAGTGCGGGTCCCGGTGCATTCTGAAATTACCGATCGTCCGTTTTGGCCCGAGCACGGCAAGATCGAGTTTAAAGATCTTGTGGTTCGCTATGCGCCCGAGCGACCGACAGTTTTGAAAGGCTTGTCCTTCGAGGTCACTGCCGGCACCAAGGTGGGGCTCATAGGTCGCACGGGATCCGGAAAAAGTACGGTCTTTCAGGCGCTCTCGCGGTTTATCGAACCCGAAAGCGGCGGTATATTCATCGATCAGATCAATATTCAGAATGCGAATTTGGAACGCCTGCGCGCTGCGATCGCGATCATCCCGCAGGATCCCCATTTGTTCTTGGGCAACTTGCGTTCCAATTTAGATCGGTTTGGAAAATCGACGGACCAGGAAATCTGGGAGGTTCTTGAAAAAGTGCGATTAACTCGCATGGTGCAAAACCTTTCGCAGGGACTGCAAG
>JAYUPS010000344.1:0-2475 GCA_043759945.1 Bdellovibrio sp. | reverse complement strand
TGTGAAATACTTCTCCGGTTCGAGGGTTTTCGGCGTCGACCCGCACACCAACTTCCATCGATGTCTTCGAGACGAAATTGACGCTGGATTTGAGATTGACGACCCAACCCTCATAAACCGAAGCCACGAAATTTAATTGATCAACCTAGGCCGTGACGACTTCTGTAATTCCCCAGAACCGGAAAAGTACTCTATCCTGTCCGCGCGGAGATGACTTCGAATAGACTTCTCAATTTAGCGCGCTCCAATTTGATATAAGTTTTTATTCAGATCTTTTCACTTTACGCTAATTAATCACCAGAGCCGAATATTAAAGGAGCAAAAATTGTTCATGAGGAACTCGAATCTTCAAAACACCTTTCTCGCACTTGTAGTTTTGATCTCGATGCCATCACCTTCTTCTGCCTGCGGAGGAATCCACACCGAAGAATATTCACTCGGCACAACCAAAATCGTTTTGAGCCCCCAACTTATCTATTTGCCGCCCACAATGGCCCACTCATTAAAGGAAAAGAAAGCCATTTTTTTCTTGGGCGGTCGGGAGCTTGCATTCGAATGCTCCGAAGACTTTTGTCAGGCTGATATTCCAGTAATTCAGCGAGGAAAACAGGTTCAAGTAGCTTTTGTCTACAATTCCAAAGTGAAAGCTGCTGCAGAAGTTAGGCTCCCAAGACAAACTCGGGGTGGTTGTGGCGATGGCAAACCTGCCGAATGCATTTTTGATAAAATGAAATGTAAGGAAGACCCGGTAACTCCGCCCACTGTCGGATCAGGAAGAAGCTAAACAAACTTCAGATCCAACATATGCGCGGAAAAGGTGCGGCGCACCTTTTCACCTTTTGAATTTACCTTTGAGCAAGACGATGGGCACGGCGGGCTTCGGCAGATTTGTGCCGGCGTTTTTCAACTTCAGTTTCTAAGATGAGAGTGGGAACAGCTCGTGGTTTTCCATCGGCACCCAAGGCTACAAAGGTCAGATAGGCCGAAGCGGTGTGAAATACTTCTCCGGTTCGAGGGTTTTCGGCGTCGACCCGCACGCCAACTTCCATCGATGTCTTTGAGACGAAATTAACGCTGGATTTGAGATTGACGACCCAACCCTTATAAACCGGAGCTATGAAATTTAATTGATCAACCGAGGCTGTGACGACTTCTGAATTCGAGTGGCGTTGGGCTGCAATTGCAGCGCAAATATCGATCCAGGACATGACAACTCCCCCGAAGATAGTCCCGAGGGAGTTGGTGTGCGTAGGCAAAACAAGTTCCGTCATTGTTACGCGCGAGGCCGATATCGGTTTTGATGACGCCGGCCCCGGCAACGGACTTTTCATTTTCTACTCTTCATTTTTTTAGACTACATTCCCATCGCGCCGATATCAGAATTTCCGCCACGAGTTCCGCCACCACCAAGGTCGTTGTTAGAACGTCCCGGGATGATCGTTTGAACCGCGCCAACAGTGTTGGCTCCAGCAGGAATGACCTGAGTCGCAGCCGCGGCCGCTTGAATGTTGTTGATGTTGTCGCGGTTGGTTTCGCTCTCCACGAATCCCAGGTGCGGCAAACACCAGACGATGAGCTGTGCTCGAGATTTAACACTCATCTTTTTATAGATGTTTGTCAGATGGAACTTCACAGTTTTTTCTGTGACGAACAATTGATTGGCAACTTCCTTGTTTGAGAGACCTTTCGATACAAGTTCAGCTACTTCAGCTTCTCGGTTCGAAAGTCCTTTTTGGATTAATACATCTCTGAGCATCCTTGCTCCCCCTTGTTAATTGTAAGACACCTATCTTAGATGTCTGGTTAATACCTTTGCTAAACACTCCGTCTCTAACCTTTACTTACCCGTCACTTTGCGCACTTACCGCACTTCTTTTTTTACCGACCGGCCACGACAAGTCCTGCCTTAAGTCCCTGGGCCCTCGGCTCCTGTATCAAAGTCTGACAACAATTGTACGAGGTCGCAAGGCCTTTGGACTCGAGTTTTTTAAAACTGGACCGATAAGGGTGAGGGAGGGTCCGCAAATGTTCCCCAGGAGCGCAAAGTTCTTAATAGTCGATGATTTTGCAACGATGCGAAAAATCGTTGAAAAAATGCTCAGTGAACTGGGCTACGAAAATATCGAAGAAGCCGCCGACGGTCCCTCGGCTTTGATCCTGCTGCAAAAAGCGGCGGCCACCGATCACCCTTTTGACGTGGTGATTTGCGATTGGAATATGCCCGGTCTTTCGGGATTGGAAGTCCTTAGAATCTGTCGCAATGATGTGAACTTAAAGTCCGTTCCATTTATTATGGTTACATGTGAAAGCGAACAGTCCAACATTTTGGAAGCGGCGCACTTGGGCGTTTCAGATTATGCAGTAAAACCGTTTAGCTCCAAGGTTTTCGAGACTAAAATCCAGAAGGTCTGGAAAAAACACTTTGATAAGCCGGCCTCAAAAGGTCCGACTAAAAATAAAGCGGGCTAAGTCTCT
>JAYUPS010000343.1:0-6145 GCA_043759945.1 Bdellovibrio sp. | reverse complement strand
TAAAAATACGAAATGACTTAAAATCGCGCCCGACATTATTCCGAGGGTCATCAAACCGCCAAAAGCTTGCGTGCCCGGGATCACAAGTAAAACTGCCGCGACAAGCTCACTGAGTCCTGCCAACCAACGACCCCAGGGCTCAACTCCGATCGTCTGAAAGATAAAAACGGATTCGGGGGCTGCCGAAAATTTAAAGAATAAAGTTTGAACCAAAATAAGAGCCGCCAACAGGCGAACTCCAAGTAAAAAATGTTTCATCAGGGCTCCGTTTCTTTGACCTTGGGCCAGTTTTCGTCGGCTTTACTGATGCTGGCTTTTTCATTTTTCACCCAGTCTTTTTTAGCGTCTCCGCCAAAAAATCCCGCTTCATAGTAGAAAAGGAAAAGCCTGCCATCCGTAATTTTGTAACTCAAGGGATCAATCTTATACTTCAGACCCTTCATAACCGCCGTGGCGCACCAGCCCTCGTAAGCCGGAGCGTATTTCTTAGGATCTTTTAAAAACTCGTCTCGATTTGCCGCATTTGAAAACAGATAGGTAACGCCCTCTCTTTCAAACTTCAAATTTGGATCACCCTTCACTGGTTTGGCCAATTTAAAATAGGAAACCGGATCGTAACCCTCTAAAATTAAGCCGTCCTTAATATTTGCTGTCGTTTTGCCAAAACTGAACATGGGCCATATCATCATGATCCACAAAACACCACTTCGCACAGACCCTCCTTGGAGATTTAAGGATAGGTGACGGTCAAGGCGGATTCATTACAAACCAATGCAGATAATTCTCAGATTAAGACGTAATAAACATCCTGCGGCCGCCACTGACTGATTATTTATGAAGAGGAGATTTTATGAATTTTATCCCGATGAAACAATTCTTTAGTATAGGCGTCGTTTTGTTCTCGACGGGACCCGCTTTCTCGGCTCAAAAAGTCGCAGAAAAGATCTCGGAAAAGATCGCTGAAAAAGTGATTGGCACTTCGGGCAACAGGCAGGTTTTTGCGATTGAACTTTACACGTCCGAAGGCTGCTCCAGCTGCCCCCCCGCAGACAAATGGCTCTCGAAGCTAAAAGACAGCAAGGACCTTTGGGTCAAACACGTCCCTTTGGCGTTTCATGTCGATTACTGGAACAAACTGGGGTGGAAGGATGGCATGTCTTCCCAAGAAATGACGCAAAGGCAAGTTGATGTAAGCCAGACCTGGCCGAGTCCCCGCGTTTACACCCCAGGAATAGCTATCAACGGAAAAGAAGTTCCTAACTGGCCCAGCCAGCCGTTGCCAACCTACCAGTCCGAAAATCCAATTCAGCTGACGCTTTTGAAAACACCGGACGGAACATTCACGGTGAAGCTCGAGGGGACCGTCCCCGACCAACCGCTGGTGATTCGATTTGCCATTCTGGGAATGGGTATTGATTCTAATGTCACGAGCGGTGAGAATCAGGGCTTAAAATTAAAGCACGATTTCGTGGTTCTAGACTGGCAAAAAACGGGAGTGGGAAGTCTCAGGGAGTTTAAATTCGATGCCCGGAAAATACCCCAAAAAACATCTCAGTTGGCCGCCGTCGCCTGGATTGAGCGCGCCAACAACCCGTCACCACTGCAAATCACCGGAGGATATTTATGAGCTACGTTTTGAAATTCGTTTTTGCGATTCTGATCCTGATGTCTTTGTCTGCGCAAGCTTGGTCCCCGGGAAAAATTCCTTCGAAAGCGGAACTGAAAAAAAATCTGACGCCTATGCAGTTCAAAGTCACCCAAGAAGAGGGCACCGAGCCCCCTTTTAAAAATGAATACAATGACAATAAAGCCGAAGGAATTTACGTCGACATCGTTTCGGGTGAGCCTCTGTTTAGCTCCAGAGATAAATATGATTCCGGAACTGGATGGCCCAGTTTTTCCAAAGCCCTGGTTAAAAATAACATCACTGAAAAAGAGGATCGGCATTTATTTTCGGTTCGCATCGAAGTTCGTAGCAAGCATGGCAATTCTCATTTGGGCCACGTCTTTGACGATGGTCCCAAACCAACGGGGCTCCGCTACTGCATGAATTCGGCGGCAATGCGATTCATTCCCAAAGAAAAACTAAAGGAGCTTGGATACGGCGAGTTTTTGTCCGAGTTTTCAACTATGGCCCCGGCTGCCGATCAAACTGGAGATTCTAAGTCGATTCAAACGGCCGTCTTTGGTGCGGGTTGTTTTTGGTGCATCCAGCCGCCTTTCGATAAACTAAAGTCCGCAGGAGTTATCTCGGCGATTGTCGGCTACACCGGGGGCCCCACTGCAAATCCCACTTACGAGCAAGTCTCGAGCGGAACCTCGGGTCACATCGAAGTTATCGCGGTGACTTTTGATCCTGAAAAAATCTCTTACGAAAAGCTTTTGGAAGTTTTCTGGAAAAACATTGATCCCTACGATGCCCGCGGGCAGTTTTGCGACAAGGGCGAGCAGTACCTGAGTGCCGTTTTTTATACCGATGAAGCTCAAAAAGCCGCTTTTGAAAAAAGCAAAGAAGCCTTGATTAAATCCGGCAAAATGAAAGCCGAAGTGGCCACCAAAGCGATTCCGTTCAAAAAGTTTTATCCGGGCGAAGACTATCATCAAAGTTATTACGAGAAAAACCCGCTCCGATATAAGTACTACCGGGCAAGCTGCAAACGCGATGCACGATTGAAAGAGGTTTGGGGTTCGTAACCTGGACCCATGCTAGAATCATTCGTCGGAATCATCATCTGGACATTTATTTTAGAAGACGTCGCAATCGCGGGAAGCTTCGTCCTGATTGCTCAGGACAGAATTCTGCTGCCGCAAGCGGCTTTGGCCTGCTTTATTGGAATTTCAATCGGAGATCTTGGACTTTACGCGCTGGGGCTGTGGGCTCGTAAGAACACGTGGCTGGGAAAATTTCAGATCTTCAACCGGACGAAACTTTTTTTAACAAATCAGAAGGGCAATCAGAATCAGACCCTTGGCTTGGGATCACTTGTTTTTAGTTGTCGCTTTGTCCCCGGAACCCGTGTGGTGACTTATCTGGGTGCGGGCTTGGCTGGTTATTCGGCGTCGAGATTTTTTTTGATCACGCTCGTGAGCGTCGGCCTGTGGGTGGGGTTGGCATTTGTGGTCGGATTGTCTGTACTGGAGATTTTTCAGGAACATTGGTTCCTAACTATTCTGACTTTAATTTTCCTTTTCCGACTCTTGCGAATCCTAATCGTTAATTTTTCGGACCCCTGGCTGCGCAGGGCCTATCTGCCGTCCTACCGCCAGTGGCTCAGCTTTGAATTTTGGCCCGCTTGGCTTTTTTATATTCCGGTCATTTTAAATTACATTTACTTGTCCATTCGCTACTTAAATCCGCTGTTGCCGTTTTACTGCAACCCTGGAATTCATCATTCCGGAATGGTCGGCGAATCCAAATGGGATTTTCTACGCCACTTGAAAAGTGGCCCCGCCCTATTGAAAGCATTTCTGGTTCCGGCTTCAATCAATCAATTGGAAAAAATCCAAGACCTGATTCGGAGCCAGGAACTTCAATATCCCTTTGTTTTGAAACCGGACATTGGCCAACGGGGCTACGCGGTCCGCATCGTTGGAAACCAGGCCCAATTGGAGGACTACCTAAGTTTGGCAAAGTTTAATTTGATCGCTCAGGAATTCTGCGATTACCAACATGAAGCTGGAGTTTTTTATATCCGCTCTCCTGTTAGTGGTAAGCCCCTACTTTTTTCGATCACGGATAAATTATTTCCCAACGTGGTTGGGGACGGGACCTCTCGCATCGGGGATTTAATTCTGGGGGATTCAAGGGCTCGAATCATCGCTAAAACTTATTTTGAGCGTTTTTCCGGCCGTTTGGACATTGTTCCAGCCGTCAAAGAGCAAGTCGTCCTATCCAACTGTGGAAATCACTGCCAAGGCGCCATTTTTAAAAATGGCAAACATTTAGATAGTCCTAACCTGCTCCGCAGTCTCCATAAAGTTGCCTTGGAAATACCTGGATTTTACATCGGCCGCCTGGATCTGCGGTACCGTGATGCCGAAAGCTTCAAGGAGGGTCGAGAGTTTAAGATCGTCGAAGTAAACGGCGCCAGCAGTGAAGCGACGCATATATGGGATCCCGAAACGAGTTTGCCAGAGGCTTACCGTGTTCTATTTCAACAATGGGATCATGTGTTTCGGATCGGAGCTGAAGTTAAAAGCTTGGGACTGCAGACGGAACCCTTTAATCTCTGGCGCTTGCTTAAGGATTTTTTCCACTTTCAAAGACCAATTGATCGGTTGCGGGTGTCCTCTTAGGTGCGCCGCACCTTTTCCGCAAATATACGCGACTTAAAACCCAATAGGATTGCGGAAAAGGTGCGGCGCGCCTGTCCCCCGCCTGTCCCCCTATCCCTAGCGCTTCTCGAGCTTGGCCATAAGTTCGGCAAACAGCGCGGCTCGTTCTTCGGGTTTCACGGGACGGCCGTCTTCCATCACTTTATAAAGTTTCGGGTCCAACTCGGTTAGAAACCGCGAGGGAACGACGGCTTGGTTCCGTCCGTAACGTTTGCGCGAGCGGGTGCGGGTCATGATCAACCGTTTTTGAGCGCGCGTGACGCCAACGTAGAAAAGTCTTCGCTCTTCATCAACATCGCTCCCCAGACGTGCGTGCGGTAAAATTTCTTCCTCGAGACCCAGCAAAAAGACCGCGGGAAATTCCAAACCTTTGCACGCGTGCAAGGTCATCATTTGAACTTGATCTTTTTCTTTCTCTTTTTCGCTGTCTTCAACATCTCGCAGTTCCATGGCGTCGATGAATTTTTCCAGGGTCTCGATCGATCGACCGTGCTTAGCAAACATTCCGTCCATGATACGACCCAAAATGATGACGCCAAGCCAGCGCCCGTCAGCCGCCGCCGCATCTTTGTAACTGAGCTCGACCAAACGGCGATAGCCCAGTGTGCGGAATTTTTGGTCTAAGATTTTTTCTGCGGGATCGGTGCCGCGCGCGAGCTCCGTTTTTAATTCGTCTAAGAAATTAAAAACCGATTCAATTGCAGGGACCACTTTTTCTAAGGGATGAGTTTTGATCCAAGACTTGGCTTTTTGGTAAAAACCCGAACCTGTGGTGTGGCCTTCGATGGCCTCGATGGTTTTGTCGCCCACACCCCGCGAGGGAAGATTTATGATACGGCGAATAGAAACTTCCGTCGGATAAACGGCCGATCGGATGAAAGCCAGCACGTCTTTGGCTTCTTTACGATCAAAGAGCGCCGTGCCCCCGGTGATTTTGTAAGGTATTTGAGTTTTTCGTAGCCCGCCCTCCATCATTCCGCCTTGGGAATTGGAGCGATAAAGAATGGCCATCTCTTTATATTTAAATCCGGCTTTTTTAAACGTGTTGATTTCGCGAACGACTTGCTCGACCTCGACATCTTCGTTTTCCAAAATAAACAGCTCGGGCATTTCGCCTTGGATCTGAGTGCCGGATCTTAAAATTTTCGCATGACGTTGGGTGTTGGTCGAAATGATCGCGTTCGCCAGGCCCAAAATCTGCGACGACGACCGGTAATTTTGCTCTAAGCGAACGACCTGGCAATTCTTGTAACGCTTCGGGAAGCCTAAAATATTCTGGATCTCGGCGCCCCGCCACCCGTAAATAGATTGATCATCATCCCCGACCACCGCGATGTTGCGATGACTGGCGGTGAGCTCATCGATGAGCTTCATTTGGGTTTTATTGGTGTCTTGAAACTCGTCCACCATGACGTAATCATATTTGCTTTGTGCTATCTCACGAATTTCCGGATGAGCTTTCATGATTTTCAAGGGCTGCAAAAGCAAATCTTCAAAATCCACCACGCCCAAGTTTTTTAGACGCTTCTCGTATTTTGGCGCCAGGACAATGGCCATCTCGTCTTCGGGAGTATTTCCCAGGGATTCTGGATTACCCGACTGACGAAAATCACCGATCTTGGCCAGTAATTTATCAATGTTGAAATCCGCTTTGTCGTAGTTGTGGTGATCTTTCAGCAGATCTTTCACAATCGACTGGGCATCCCCGCCATCGATAATTCCAAAACGTTTTGGCAGTCCGGCCTGCTGCCAATACTCTTTCAAAAATTGCAGTCCAAAACCGTGAAAGGTTCCGGCCCAAACGGCCGCG
>JAYUPS010000342.1:0-6146 GCA_043759945.1 Bdellovibrio sp. | reverse complement strand
CAAGGTCATGGAAGACTCGACTTCTGTTTTTAAAAATTACTTAGAAAAAATAACTCCCTATAAATTTCAAGTCTCGGTTCCTCAATCTTACGTGGCGGTCGTCGAGGCTTTCGGCACCAAAAGAGCGGACATCGCGGCGATCAACACTTTTGGATATATTTTGGCTCACGACAAATACGGGGCCGAAGCAAAGCTCACCGTTATTCGACACGGACTGGCTACTTACCAGGCCCAGTTTTTAGCGAGAACATCGAGTTCGATTAAAACCGTGCAGGATTTCAAAGGAAAGAAAATGGCCTTTGTGGATGCTGCGAGTACATCGGGATATTTGCTCCCGTTAAAAATGCTCAAAGACAAAGGGGTTGTCATCTCGGATACGGTCTTTGCGGGCAAACACGACAACGTCGTATCCATGATTTACCAGGGGCAAGTGGACGGGGGCGCGACTTTTTATTCTCCTCCAGAGGGAAAAGAAATCCAAGATGCTCGCCGGCTTGTAAAAACCCAGTACCCGGACATCGAAGATAAAGTAAAAATTGTCGAACTTTCTGATGCCATCCCGAATGATCCAATTATTTTCCGCAAAGACATGCCGGAAGAAATGAAAACCAAGATCGCCGAAGCTTTTGTAAAGTTCATCCAAAGCCCCGAGGGGAAAGAAGCTTTTGGGAAAATATACAGCGTCACGGATCTTAAAGTCGCCAGCGACAAAGACTACGATTCAGTTCGGTCGATGTTGAAGGCCTTGGGTAAAGACGCCAATGACTTTATGAAAAAATAAAAAAAGAGATAAAAAAAGACGAAGGAAGATCCGTGGTGAACAACCTGAAACCCGTTCTGCAAGTCAAAAATTTAGTTAAGACCTATGCCAACGGCACACAGGCACTGAAGGGCGTGAGCTTTGACGTCATGCCCGGCGAGTTCTTAATCATCATCGGGCTAAGCGGATCTGGAAAATCCACTTTGCTTCGCTGCCTTAATCGTCTTCACGAACCCACTTCGGGACAGATCATTTTCAAGGGCCAGGAAGTTACCCATATCGGACGCAACCAGGTCCGGCTCCTACGGCAGAAAATTGCGATGATTTTTCAGCACTTTAATTTAGTGCCGCGCTACACGGTCATGACCAATGTTTTGATGGGAAAACTGGGCTCGACATCGATTTTGAAATCGATTTTTGGATTGTTTAGTCAGAAAGATCGCGATTTAGCTCTCAAGTATTTGGGATTGGTCGGTATCTCCGAGAAAGCTCGGATGAGAGCCGACAATTTGTCCGGGGGGCAACAGCAGCGGGTGGCCATCGCGCGCGCTCTGACCCAAGGACCGGAAGTGCTGCTCGCCGATGAGCCCGTCGCCAGTCTGGATCCGGCCACCTGTCACGTGGTGATGGATTATCTAAAAAAAGTAAATCAGGAACTCGGGATTACCATTGTTTGTAATCTGCATTTCCTAAGCCTGGTCCGACAATACGGAACCCGGGTCATCGCATTGAAAGCCGGGGAGATTGTTTTCGAAGGCAGTCCCAAAGAAATCGATGAAGCCTGGTTCAGCAAAATTTACGGCGAGGGTGCTAAGGAAGTTCATGTCAACTAAGAGCTCATTCGTAAAAAGATCCATTTTCGATTCCATCATGCTGTCTTATTTCTTTTGTGTTTTTATGTTGGCGATTTCCGGTGAAGGGCAAGAAGCCCTGTTAAAATTGGATCGCAATTCTTTGATTTTTTTGTTGGGGCTGGGAATTGGTTTTACAACAAGCTTTGTTGCAAACAAGTTCGGATTCATGACCCTGGGCGAGTCTTTGTTTCAACCTCCACATAAAAAAATTCTGCAGGCTCCCCCGCGATTCCTGAAATCTTTCTGGGGCTGGCAGCTGGTTGCCTTTCTGGTGATTACTTTGGTGGTTGGGGGATTGGTCACTCGATTTTCCCTGACCGAACTGCTCGACGAGGACGGTTTTGCAGGGGCGATGCGGCTTTTCAATGGCATGCTCCACCCCAACTGGGCTCTGCTACCCCGAGCCGTCGCAAATATTATCGAAACAATCTTTATGGCCTTTATGGCGACGATGCTGGCCATTCCAATTGCTTTTGTGCTGTGTTTTTTCTGTGCCAAAAATATCATGACCCACCCGGCGGCTTTCGTGGTCTATTTTATTTTGAGAGTTTTCTTAAATATTTTCCGTTCCATCGAAGCTCTGATCTGGGCCATCATTTTTTCGGTTTGGGTGGGGATTGGTCCTTTTGCGGGAATGCTGGCCCTGATGATTCATTCGATCGTCAGTCTGGCAAAACAATATTCGGAGTTGGTCGAAACCGTGAACGAGGGTCCGATCGAGGGCATTCAATCGACCGGCGCGGGACGTTTGCAGACAATTTGGTTTGCAATCGTGCCCCAGGTGATCTTGCCCTTTATTTCATTCACCGTTTACCGGTGGGACATTAATATCCGCATGGCCACAATCATCGGTTTGGTCGGTGGAGGTGGTATCGGAACCATGCTTATCATGTACCAGGGACAAAGCATGTGGCCCGAAGTGGGCACCATTATTTTTGTCATTGCCTTTGTCGTTTGGTTTATGGATACGGCCTCGGCCTATATCCGCGAGGCTCTCAAGTGATTCACGAATACAAATTGTTGATCCAGGAATCTCACCTGGATACTTTCGGTCATATCAACAACGCGACTTATTTGGAAATTTACGAAGAAGCCCGCTGGAATCTAATCACCAACAATGGTTACGGTTTAGCAGAAATTATGAAGTCGCAAAAAAGTCCGATTATTTTAGAAGTAAATTTAAAGTTTAAAAAAGAAATTCGTCTCCGGGAGACCATCACGGTCACCACCGAAATGCTCAGGTACGAAGGCAAAATTGGCCAGCTCATTCAAAAAATGGTGAATTCCAAGGGGCAGGTCGCAAGCGAAGCCCTGTTTACCGTAGGTCTTTTTGATCTTACAACCCGCAAGCTGATCGATCCGACTGCGGAATGGAATCGAGCCGTCGGGCTTTAGAATCTATCGTAATCAGAATATTGACAAAAATATCGACAAAAACCTGTTGAGTACTTTTGCGCAAATCAGTGACTCCAATTTTTCGTCGTTTCCGCCTTAAGTCGGGTCCTGAACTGGCCGAAGAGCCCTGTGTAGCCAAAGGAGTCTCTCATATGGACACATTTTACGTCTCTCACAACGGTGATCAGCTCGGCCCCTGGAGCCAACCCGAAATTACGAAGCGCCTGAAAGCTCGGGAAATTAGTTGGAACGATTACGTCTTTGACAATACCAAAAACGACTGGGTATTCATTATGGATCATCCAGTGTTTGTTGAAGCCTACAAGGCTGTTTCCGCTAAACCTGAGCCGCCCAAGCCCAACAAGCCGCCGGTCCAGGAAGAGGCTAAATCTCCTAAGAAAGACGAGCCCGCTCCAAAAACAGACAAAGAGTGGTTTGTGCTGAAGTCTGAAAATCGTTATGGACCCTTCTCACATCTTGAAGTCGTGCGCATGCTCCAAGAAAAAAACATCTTCGAGTTCGACTATGTTTGGAATCAGCATATGGCCAATTGGAAACGAGTGGCCGAAGTGGAAGAGTTTGGGCCCGAGAAAATTAAAACTCTGCAAGAAAGCACGCAAGGAGACGTTCAAGAAGTTTTCTTCCGTCGACGTCATGCTCGCGCTCATTACGGAGCTTCAATTATCGTGCACAACAATAAAAAAGTTTGGAAGGGCGAGTCTTTGGAATTGAGCTCCGGCGGAGCGGGTCTGGTGATTGATCACCACGATTTCCAACCGGGCCAAACTCTGTTCTTGCACTTCAAACCAGGTGACGGTGTGCCTCCGTTCAACGCGATTTGCACGATTGTGAGCAAGCAAGTGCCCGCAGCGGGAAGTAAGACTCTGCGCTACGGGGTGAAGTTCACGAGCATCAACCGCAACATTCAAGAAGCCATCAAAGACTACACCGAAAAAGCCGCCTAAAGGCGGAAAAGCCGCCTAAAGGCGCGCCGCACCTTTTCCGCGAATTAAATGGGGTTTCAAGTCAAAGGTACTCTCCCTAACGAGGTACCTTTTTTTATTCGAGTCCCTCCAAAGTCAGCACCGCCAGATTCCGTTTTGAATAAAGAAGTGGGTCAGCGTCTTCGTTTTCAACTTCGGCTTCCGTTAAAATCAAGTATTGCTTCAGTTCGGCGATCTGCAATTGAACCCCGTTGGCCGAATTTGAATCAAGCCAAGCCTGGCGGAAGACCTCATCCCACATCACATAAGTTATTTCCGACTCACTCTCGGTTTCGGTAGTTATCACAAATTTTAATCCCACCGATTCAAGAATTTGTTCCTGATCCGCTATTTTTTCAACCTGCTCCCGTTGCTCTGGTGGTACCGGACTTTGTGGAGTCCCCGCGTTGTTGTTGCCCGAGGGGGTGCAGCCAGTCCAGATCAAAGCAGCTGTTAATAGAAGTCCAAGTGGTGTCGACATTTTCATAAAATCCTCCCGCAGAGTCACTTGAGCAATTCACGAGCCAGCAAAATGAAGTCAGACCGACACCACGGCTTGCCAGGTCAAGAATGAATTTGATTTACTAGCCCGGATGAAAACTTTGTTCGCTATTCTAATGTTGATTCCATCAGTGAGTTTCGCCTCTCGACATACTTCGGAATTGATTCTTCCGGTCGAGTATCAGGCGCCCCGCACCGACAAACTGCCTTACGAGATGGAATTGAATTTCGTGAAGCTGCCCAACGCCCGTTGGACGCGTGCAGAAATCGTGGCTTACATGAAAGGTCTTGCCGAAGTTTACGTTCAATGCGGAGTTGGTTTTTCAACCGTTAAAATCTACACCGTGGAATCTCCAGTGTTTCGCCCCGAGGTGGAAAAGTATCAACAGGATTCCGAGTTTGCGATCGGCGCAATGTCGGATCAGACCAGCGACATTCCCCGACCTGCGGTTTATTTGATCGATCAATTGACGGATTCCGGTGAGCCAACGGGGCAAGAACCATTTGCCAAAGCCTGGTACAATGATTTTGTCGATCACGTGACGCGAACCCATTTGTCTCTGGTAAACACGATTTGGTTTCCTTATTTTGTGAACAGCACCGAGTACACTTCGGTTCGAAACTACAATGGCTTAGCTCACGAGCTGACTCACATTTTGACTTTGGACGGATTGCACAACGATGATCCCGTCGCAAATCTGATGATTCTTTACATCAGAAAACGCCGCAACAATTATATTTTGCCGCGGGTTTGTTCGGAAATTCAGGCCAGCACGCTTGTCAAAAAAAGCGCAGCTGGCGGATCTAGTGGAAATAAATAGAGAACATAGCCTGGTAAGTCGAGTTCTCAGGAAAGATATGAGCTCCGACAGCGGGATCTGCAAACCAGCCTTTGGGTGTCATCCAAGTTACCGAAGATCCGACGCCATATGTTCTTGGATCTACCTTCGTCTGCGGTATTTCAGGATTTAATTTTCCCTTAGACCACGAGACACTGGGAGTAACCGAGAAGCTCGAATTCAGGCGATATTCTAAATCAAAAAAGTGACTGGGATCTTGCCACAAGTTCTGTTGACCAAACATTGAGTTCTCGAGGTACTTGGTGACCGTCGAATGGGCCAGGCTGAAGTAGGGATTGATTCTCCAAATGACGTTAAGAGAAAAGCCGTCTTGGCGAGCAGAGAATAGCTTTGTCATCGACAAATGCGAATACCCGAAACTAAATGTCAGCGCCTTTGTTTGAAAGATCCGAAGTTTAAGTGAGCCATTAAGTGAGCCCGGAATTAGGGCCCAAAAAAGAGGGTTTGTGCCGATGGTTAACCAGCTGAAGGTGCCCACATGAAGCGAATTATTGAAGAGAAATGAAATGCCCTTGGCCTCAGCGCTTTCCCCAAATCGATTTTCCTCGGTCGGATCGACTCCCGAATTGCTGAGATAAGCAAACTGCCCCGGCTTCAAAGTTTGGGGACTGTCTGTCGTATGCGAATGGAAAGTGGGAGCGACTTCTTTTATGGGAGCTTTGAAGCGCTGCGGTTCAGATATTCGTGAATCGTTTCGGGTTTGTTGCACGGCAAATCGTCTCGGTTGGGCGTTAACCTGAAAAAAAGCGAGAGCCGTTGCAACAAAAAGGCAATGTTTCAGATATGTCAAAAT
>JAYUPS010000341.1:0-2492 GCA_043759945.1 Bdellovibrio sp. | reverse complement strand
CAATCTCATCCGGGTTTGAACTGCTGCCGCTTGATATTGAGTGCTTTGATGAATCCCGTATCAACCAGTTGACCCTCGGTCTGCGGGCCTTTGCGAATTCACTACCAGAGGGCACAACTTCGCAGTTTATGGTCAAAATTGAGTCCGACGTTGAGGACGTCATTCAAAAACACTCTAGCCTTGTTACGACACCAAATGAGTTTCTAAAACGGCTTGATCAAAAGCGCGCTGAAAATTTAATTGAACAAGTAAAAGCTGGATTCCTATTCCGGCCTCGGCTTCTTTATTTTTTAAAGACCGAAGTTGCTGAACGGCCCGGTGTTTTTTCATTTGCGCAAACAAAAAAGTTTGCCGCCGATTTTGAAAAAGGATTTGAGGATCGTCTTCAGACTCTTAGTCAGGCTTTAGAAAATGCAAAATCAACTTTAGCTTCACTTGGCTTCGTTACGCACGACTGCTCAAAGGAAGATTTAGTTCAAATTCAGTACGAACATCTGAATCCTAACCGCTCAGAGATTGTAACCGCTCCGGATATTTGCCGCCGCACCACAGACATCGACGATCCGTCACCCAGAGAACAGCTTGTGTTTGGTGATCTTGTACTCGATCAAGAGGATTTCAATCTTGACGGTCTGAAAACGCGAGTCATTACCCTTAAAACACTGCCTGAAATGACTTATGCCGGAATGATGAGTGGTTTTTTGGCCCTGCCGTTTAAGTACGAACTTCTCTTTTCGATGAAGATTCCAGATCAAGCCAAAGAAATAAAAAGCTTAGAGCAGAAGCGGCGTATGGCGCACTCCCTTTCAAGTTCATCAAGCAATCGCGTTTCAGATTTGGAAAGCGAATCAAGGCTTTCGCAGACGACGGATTTGATTCGCGAAATCATTGAAACGGGTCAAAGAATTTTTCAGGCGGAACTTATGATTATTTTGCGCGAAGCCGCAACGAAAGATGGCGACCGCAGACTCAATTTGCATACAAAAGAGATTCTATCGAAGTTCAAAACTTTGAGCGGCTCTGAAGGAGCTCAAGAAACTGTCGGAAGCTGGAAGATTTTTAAATCAAATCTTCCACTAGCGCCAATGTCATTAGTACGAGCGAAGCGGATGAAGACAAATAATCTTGTTGATTTCTTTCCGCTTTTTGGCGCATCGATGGGTGATGAAAACCCAGTGTGCCTGCTTAAGACAAGGCTTGGAACTTTGTATTCACTCAATCCTTATTCGTCTCGCTTGAGTAATTTTAATTCGCTGGTCACGGGGTCCAGTGGTTCATGCAAAAGTTTTGCCAATAATTTTTTGATGCTTCAGCAGATTGCGCGCGGAACTCGTGTGTATGTGATCGACATCGGCGGATCTTACAAAAAGATGACTGAAGTGCTGGCGGGCCAATACTTTGAGATCAATCTTTCTGGTCAGTACGTTTTGAATCCATTCGAACTGAAAGACCCAAGCGTCGAGCCCTCAGGCGACAGGCTAAAAGGCCTCGTCAGTATCGTCGAGCAGATGGTGGTCGATCAAGGCGAAAAGCTTTCGCGTTTTGATAGGGTCCAACTTGAAGCGGCATTAACAAGCGTATTCTTAAAAGCCCGGAGCAAGCCTTCACCACGCTCGCCCGTGCTTTCAGATCTTGCGAAGCACTGCTTGGCAGATTCCGAAGATTCGCTCAAGCGGATCGGAAAACTTCTTTTCCCGTGGATTGGCGGAACTCCCTACGGAAAACTTCTCGACGGCGTTGGTAAAATTGAGGCCGACCGAACCATTGTGGCTTTTGATCTGAAGGGGCTTTCTCAGTATCCCGATTTGCAATCCGTCATGATCTTGATTCTGACGAATTTCATCTTAGAGCAAATCGAATCTGACCGGACAGTCCCTAAGCGCGTGCTTCTTGATGAGGCGTGGGAACTTTTAAAAAGTCCAGCGGCCAGTCAATTCATGGAGTACGCAGCTAGAACTTTTAGAAAAACTGGTAGTGGCATTACGTTCATCACTCAAGGGGTTGAAGAAATCATCGCAAGTGGTATGGGGCCTGCGATCCTGAATAATACCGCAACAAAGCTCATCATGCTTCAAAAGGGTGACACCAAAGTTTTACGAGACGCCTTGAAGCTGAACACGCAGGAACTCAGGCTTATTCAAAGTGTTGAGCAGCGAAAAGGTGTTTTCAGTGAAGGTTTTTTGATGGAGGGCGAAAGCCGTCAGGTTATCAGAATTCAACCGTCACCGCTTGAGTATTGGATTTCGACTTCAGATTCCAGAGACAACCAATTTTTAGAAAAATTAAAACTCGAAGGGCTTTCGCTTGAAGCAGCACTTTTCAAAGCGGCCGAGCTTGCACCCTTTGGAGTTTCATCAATGAAGGGGGTGGCCGCATGAAAAAACGAATTTTCACGATTTTAGTTTCAGCACTTTTATTGCTGAGTCCAAAGCCTGCGAAAGCAGATTTATTTGGCGGCGATGTTCTGGTTTTAACCCAAATTTTGGCCCAGG
>JAYUPS010000340.1:0-2520 GCA_043759945.1 Bdellovibrio sp. | reverse complement strand
AATTTTTTCAATAAGAACCATTTTATCACTGGGTTCTAGTAATTTTCCGGCATTCAATTCAACATTGCGAATCGTCTTTTGCAAAAGCGTGGCCGTCGATAAATTAATGGTCCCGTCTTCAAACTTTGCCGCGACTTCCGGATTCGATTCAAGAAGCCGTGCAGACTGCAACCGCCGATAAGCTGCGGAATGAGAGTATCCGAATTCCTTGACGAGCCAATCCAAAGAGTTTGGATAGCCCCGTGCCGCGTAGATTTTGCGCTTATTAGCTTCATGTATGAGTTCTAAAACTTGTCTCGTAATTTTCCGCTCACTACCAACAAGCTGATGCAAATTTTTTATCAGGAACTCGTCAGTTTGCTTTTTTATATTTTCGTCAGTTTGCGTTCTCATATATTTACTTGTCTGTGCTTTCATAAATTCGTCAGGTTGGGCTTTTACATATTCAATTGATTGTATTTTCATATATTCTTTTTAATCCCCAGATATTCATCTGATAGTGTTTCCAAATATTCAATCGGATAAAGGGGCTACACCAAATTAGTTAAAAGTGAAACAGTTTTAAAAGTTAAAAACTGAGATCCGAAAACCGACCGCAAGTTTTGACAAGCAACGCTTCAAGCTTTTTTCGACCCGGTTTCAATTGTGCATTTTCAAGCCAAAATGAATAAAAATAAAATTACAGATCCAGATGTCTCCGACAGAAGTTCTACGGCCAAACGGAATCAAAATCTTTCCGGAAGAAAAATGGAGAATCGAATTGCAAAACTAACCGCTGTCATAGATCAGCTTTACGGCAAAGTCGGTCCGGACGAAGTCGACAAAATTTCTTTGGGCTATGATTGGGATGTCGCTAAAATGGTAGAAGTTGAAAAGATAAAAGAGCGAACGGTCAATTTAAAGGATATTTTTGATGACACGATCTATGAACCCGTCGTGTTTCCGGAAGGAATAATTAGTTATTTAAAAAGGCGCGACGTATTTTTGACTACTCTTGGACACAGAAATGACAAGTGGCATGTGCTTTACCTCAGTCCGCCTTACCAGACGGGATGATCAGAAGTGCACGCCTTTTGGAGGTAGGCCCCGGTGTCCAGATTTGCCACTATTTGCTTTCCCGCTGGCTTTGCGGAAAAAACCGCTGCTTGCGGGCTCGCGGGGAGTCACCGACAAATCAGGATTGGTTGTATGAGTCGAATAGACCCCTGTCGCCCCGACCGTCTGGCCATTCATATCGGTATTTAAATCGAGCAGAATGTTTTTCCGAATTTCTGGGCTAAGACCCTTAACTGAAATTGAAATGGTCGCCGAGTCCTGGCTCAGGCCTAAAATAACGCCAGACAATTCGCCGGTTTGGATCTCGACGCCGTCGGGTAAATTCCAGTGATAGATTACTGGGTCATTTCCCATTTCTGGAAATCGATGAACGACGGCTTCCAGTTTTGTTGTTTCGTCAGCGTTGAGCGGCAAACCCTCGGGCGAGGTTATTTCGACTTGGATCGGCACATGAGATTTCGAGTACAAGGTCAGTTCATCTTGGGAAAAATCGTTTTCGTCTTGTCTGTCTTGGGCGCTGATCCAACTAAAAACTCCGGCCGAGCCCAAACACAAGGAAATGCAAGCAGTGACCAAATGACTTTGTTTTAAGGGCATAATCTTGCTCCTGAGTTTGCGTGAACCAAATAATAAGTCGTAAGATTTCGAAGGGCGATGTAGTCGACTTTCACGTTGATCATGTAGGTGCCGGCCGCTTGGCCACTTAAATTAATGACCTCGTAGCCGGGCACAATGCTGGCACCAGGTTCTGGATAAACTGCGGTCGAAGAACTGACTAAATCTCCGCCGTCTAAAAATGTGAATTGCTCCCGGTACGCGAAAAAATCCAAATCATAAGGAGTGCCGGCGGAAGAGTAACGCAGGTAAATAACGGCGTTGGCCGTATTTCCATCATAGTCGTAGCGAAAGAAACCATTGTTGCGAATATAATTACTGTAGGTAATCACCCCGCTTGCGGAGACTTCTTGCTCGGGATAACCCTGAGCGAATGAAAACGAGCAGCTGCCTTGAGCAGTCAATTTTTGACCGTACAAGGACTGGTTAGCAGGGTGTTGTTCGTGAGCTAGCAAAGAAGCCAATGCTGTTTGCTGGGTTCCATTAAAGTTCGTGTCCGAAACCAAAAAAGCAGTCAAAAGCTGGTTAAAGATTCCGGCATTCTGAAATTTGAAGACCGAGTTCGCCATGGTCTTAAAACTGTGCCAAACGATTCCAAATCCGACGTTGGCCGCCTGAGCATCGGGATTGTTGTTTAGATTGTAGGTCGTTCCCTGCGAAGCCCCGGTACTGCTGTCATAAAGCATGCGCGAAACAGAAATTTCGCGGAAAATTCCTTCGTTAGTTCCGGGCCGATCTTGGGTGCTACCCGTGGGCTTGGTTTCCAAATCAAAATCCGCAAACGCCAAACCGTAAGGCAATCCGGTGGTGCAGCCAGCGTTTTTTAAAGTATCCCGATAAACAGAACGT
>JAYUPS010000339.1:0-6262 GCA_043759945.1 Bdellovibrio sp. | reverse complement strand
CAGCCGCAGACCAACACATCCAAAGGCCAAATAGCCCAAAATGGCGTGCACTTGATCCCCCTCGGTCAGGATAAAATGATCCAGCACAATGGACAGGGCTAGCACCCAATGCAGGATTCGGGTGGTCCAGCCCCACAACACGCTTTGCATGAACTAGTATTTTTTCTCTCGAACAACATCACCGGAGACAGGGTTGAAATAGATTTCAACTTTGCCTCCGGATTTGTTCCAGCCGTAAATTTCGTAGCAATTTCCTGAGGTCACCTTGAAGACTTTAATTTTATAGCCCTGATCCACCAAAGATTTCTTAAACTGTTCTTGATCCTTCCACTTGTCTTTAAGTTCTTGAGTGCAGTCGGGGCCAGCAAAAGACAGGGCCGAGGTAAATAAAATTGCAGCAAAAACAGCTCTTTTCATCGGGGACCTCTCGTGGGAATTAAGATTTGCTCGTTGTTGCTTCTGTCTAGCGCCAAACTAGACCCCTGGAAAGGTTCTGGGCGTCGTGGCCCCGGCAGTATAAAATAAAGCCTACCTATGGCGTTTGGCTTCCAAAATGGCTTTCTGATTCTATTGTCTTTGACTCTACTGTCCTGTGCTTCAACCAACGAAGTTTCAAATCGTTATAAAGAGGCTATTGGAGATCAGGCCACTTCGAACACGACCAATTTGGTAATTTTGATTGATGGACTGCCCGTTCGAACCCTGAAAAAAATGATCGAGGCCGGACGCGTCCCCCATTTGAGAAATTATTTTCTACGTAACGGAACAGCGTTCTATCGGGCCAAGCCGGTTTTCCCCGCCCTGACTTACCCGAACCTGATTTCTTTAATTACCGAAAGTTCGGTCGAGAACCATGGAATTTACGGAAATAAAGTTTTTTTAGGCGGACAATTTTTCAATTTTGAAACTCCGACGACCCATCGATATCTCAATGAACTCATTCAAGGTAAGAATATTTTTTCGCGCCTCAGTCAAAAAGGTCTCAAGTCCGTGGCCTTGGGCTACAATTTCTGGGTCGACACGACGGCTTCGACCTTTCCCAATGATCTTGGAGCGGCCGTAGGCATTCTGGACAAAGAGTACGAATCGGTGGACCAGAAAATCATTCAATCTTTGGAAGTCTTGCTCGCAGAGAACCCCGTGCATAAATGGCCTGACTTTATTTTTGTTCATTTGGTGGGCCTTGATTTTACCAGTCATGATCACGGGCCCGATTCGGCCCAGGCGCTGGATTATTTGGAAAAATTAGATACAAAATTAGCCTCTTTGTTTGCGACCCTGGAGCGGGCGGAATTAAGACGCGAGCGTCACGTTGTGGCTTTGTTAGTTGCGGACCACGGTTTTTCAGATCCCGTCACCAAAGTGATCGACGTCCAGAGTCTTTTGCCAAAAGGACGTCGGGTCGAAATTCAAAACGAAGGTCGCTTGGTCTCACTGATTTATCCTTCCTACTGGGGAGATGCTGACAAAACAAAATTCTACCAGGATGCCCAGCTTTCAGTCGACGTGGCTTTCAAAGCCACTCGCATCGGTCAGGAAATCTGGATCGATACGCCCACCGAAAGCCACCGATGGCCCCTGAATTTAAGTTCTGTTCCAAAATGGCAATTTCCCGAATTGACCGAGAGTCTTTTGCGCTTCTTTCGATCGCCTGAACATCCTGGTTTGGTCTTTGTTGCAAAATCAGGAGTCGCCTTCACGAATTCTTACCGCGGTTTTCACGGCGGTGTCACCGAGGACGAAATGACTATTCCTTTGCTTTTGCGAAACGGGAAATTAAAAGATTCCACTCGCCTGCCCAACATTTACGAGCTATTGAACTTTCTGTGATGGCTACGGATATTGATCGCCCCTCGACATGGATAAAATACCGCGAAGGTCTTTGCCACGGATGCAATTCGGGTTGCTGTCAGATGCCCGTGGAGGTCCACTTTGATGATCTGATACGCCTTCAGGTCGTTTCAGAAGATGATCGCGGGCTTTCCCGACGGAAACTTGCCAATCGTCTGATCAAAGAAAAAGTTATCCAGTCCTACCGCCACGGAACTGACTTATTTATGCTGGGCCAGGGCTCAAATCGAGACTGCGTTTTCCTGGATTTTGCCTCTCGCCGCTGCCGGGTTTACGAAAACCGTCCAAGTGTTTGCCGGCAGTTTCCCACTGTCGGACCAAGACCCACTTTTTGCCCCCACAAAAAAGTCTAACTGGACCAAGAGCTGGTAAAGAAAAGGCCCTAAATCACCGAAGAAGTTAGCATGAGTAAGTCACCCCCTTCGGACAAAGCGCCCGTTCACATTCAACTTTGGGTCGTCTGCGGTTTAGCCGTGTCGGCGGTGAGCGTTTCGGCCTTGGGAGCTTGGTTTTCGATCGAAGGTTTGGGTAAGCTTTTTGCCGGCGCCGTCATGTCGGTTTGGGCCATGGCCGCCGCCCTGGAGCTCGCAAAATTTACGATTGCGGCCTTCCTGCATCAAGTTTGGCCTCGATTAAATTTTCTGTTTAAAACTTATTTACTTGCCGCAACGGTGATGCTGAGTGGAATTACAAGTCTAGGCATTTTTGGATTTCTTTCGGACGCTTACCAAGAGTCTTCGACGATCCTAGAGACGGAAACCATTAAGCTTGATACTTTGAAATCCAATCAAACTCGGTTGGAACAAGACATTGAGCGCATCAACAAAAGCATCGAAGAAATCCCCGATTCACGCATTTCAAAAAAGATGAAAGCCCGTGCCGAAGCGGAACCGACGATCTTGGAGTTACGAAAAAAACAAGAGACCATCACCGCTGAAATTACCCAAGCTTCGTTAAAAGTCCTGGCCGTCAAAGACAAAGTGGGTCCGCTCATTTACATCGCGCGGGCTTTCAAAGTCGACATCGACAGCGTCGTGAAGTATCTGATTTTTGCGTTTATCCTAGTGTTTGACCCCCTGGCTCTTTGTTTGGTCGTCGCCCTGAGTATGGCCCTGAAACTTCGCCGAGAAGCCAAGGACGCTCCCGCCGAGCAAACAGAAACTGCAGACGTGCAAACCACAATTCGGGTGCAGCACGACGACATTTTGGATCAAAACTACGAAGTTCCCGACCAGGTGTCTTCCGAGGGCAATTTGAAAATGCGATTTGATTTAGACCCCGAAGAGAACAAAAAATCTGGCGATGGCGAAGAGGCTTCCTGATGGAGCCCAAAAATCCGGACCAACTAAAAAAGCGCGAACGTTTAATCCAACTTGCCGGCGTGCTGCTCATGCTTTCACCCTTGGCAAATTTTCTGTTGTCGGTTTATTTTCTGGATAGCGTGAACAACAAATGGAGCATCGAAGGTCTTGGCATTATCTTGCGAAGCAGTTCGACCTCGCACTTGCTTTTGTGGTGCTCAAGCTTTGTCGTGGGCGCTTTCATGCTCAAAGGACGGCGAAAATCTTGGATGCCCGTTTTGGCCGTGTTGGGAATGTTTATCATTTTTAATTTTTGGAATCTAAAAAAGGATCTTCAGCGAAGCACCATTCGCCCATTCATTTTGCTTTTAACCAACGCCAGCATCTTTGCTCTGGTTTACTCGCAGGAATTTCATCAATCGTCTCAACCCCGCGTGCGTAAACAGACGGACAAGGATCCCCCCGAGCGCGAAGTCGTTCCAGCCAAATTCGAAATTGCAAAAGATCTGATTCAAGATTCTGCTCCGGTTTCTGCGGCGAAAAAGCCCCGGTACACCGAGTATCAGGTTCATGTTTCCGATCTGCTCAACAAGATCGTTGAATTTGAAGGCTTTGGTCCGTGGGCTCGCATCACGGAAGCTAATTTGACGGAGCTTCACATGGAAGCCCTGGGAAAAACTCCACCCGATATCGCAAATCGTCGGGTCGAAATCGTTCTTCGTGACAACAAAGTTTTAAAATTAAAAATGGCGCGTCAATCCGGACCGAAGTTTATTTTTGTCTACCGCGATCTTGCGCAAAAATCCGCTTAATCTACTTTTCTGTAGGTCAAAAGTTCTTGGTTTGGATCCTTGGCGTAAACTTCGACATATTGAAATCCGACTTTTTTTACAAAAAGCGGCAGGACCCACTCCCGCTCATTGATCGGAACAAAAAATAGCAGACAGGTCCTAAAGTTCAGGACCTCCCGCGCCGCAAAAAGAGCCCCGACCTCGGAAACAAAAACTTTGGATAAAATTTCTCCGCCCTGATCTTGAATTCGCGCAAACGCGATGTCGATGCCCGGAATCGAATAGGGAGAGTTTTCAATTTTATAAACTTGAGAACGGCCAACAAAGGTTTGACCATTTCGCTTCACTTCTTGAACAATACTTCCAGCCAAATCCATGGACCGCAAATCTTGGCAAATATTTGCCCAAGAAATTTCAGGAAGCAAACACAAGATCAAAAGTTGAAGCTGACGAAAAATGATAAGGGACCCCTTTGACTGGAGTCCCTTATAGCGAAGAGAACTGGCACCCGCAAGGGGCGGTTTACTGGACGCTGCTTGGAGTAATGACAATGTCGACGCGACGATTTTCAGCTCGACCCGCTTTGGTCTTGTTGCTCGCCAAAGGCTTATCAAAGCCGTAGCCGACAGTTTCAACATTTAGTCCTGTGGGCGCGTCGGTCGTCAGGTACTTCGAGACAGCCTCGGCACGATCTTGAGAAATTTTCTGATTGATTTCTCGGGCACCCACGGAATCCGTGTGTCCTTCGATAACGACTTTTTTAGCCTGCAGTTCACCCACCACGGATTTAACCTTGGCTAGCACAGAAAGACTGGCTGCGGGCAGATCGGCTCGACTTGAAGAAAACTGCATCGACTTTAAGCGAACAACCACGTTCCCGTCTTGACGGTAAACGTCGGCTTCGTTTTTTGAAAACTTCCCTTCGATTTCTTTGATTTTAGCTTGCATCTCTTGCTCGGTCGCAATGCGGGCGTTGGCCACTGATAGCTCTTGCGACTGACTTGTAATTTGCGCGCCTTGAGAAACATTGGTGGCAGCCAAAGAGTCGACTTGCTGAAGAGCTTGCGTGGCTTGCAGATCTTTAGCCTCCAACTGTTTTTGTTGAGCGCGGATGGCTAATGCAATTTCTTCCGGCGTTTTTCCGCGGGCATCTTTAGACGCCAGGGTAATGGCTAATAATTCCCGTGCGGTGCTGGTGGCGACTTCAACGGAATCTCTGTAAGCTTCAGGCTGGTTCCGGTTGGCTTCGATTTGTCGGTCCGCATTTAAAACCGCCATGTCGGCTTTTTCTAAAGTTTCGCTGGCGTAGCGCTTGGCGCCCTCTTGACGGGCAGTTTTAATCATCTCCCGCGCTCCGTGAAGACTGTTTTTTTGAGTCGATTTAAGCTCAAGATCCATATACCGTTTTTGCAAACGGGCGGCTTCTTTAGAGTTTTGACCGGCTTCAAATTTTTCTTCGGTGATGTCGGTCAGATCATCATCGATGTCTTTTAAATCTTTACTAAAATAGGCATGAACCCCCGCCGCAACGGTTTTTTCCCGGGCCGCAGTAACTTCTTTTAGTTCGGCTTTCCACTGATCGCCATGCACTTTGGCACGATCCATTTCGGTCTGAGCCAACTGTAACTGATTCAAAATGTCTGTGCGATCACCTTTGTCGGCAATTTGCTTGCGGGCTTTCACTAGAGCATTTTCGGCTTTTTTGAAATGCACCGGCGACAACACGTCGATCTGCTCGCGATTAAGAGATTCTAGTTTCATCGACACATTTTTCTCTTCGGCCTCGGGATTGGTTTCTAGACTAAAAGAATGTTTTGGCTTGCTTGCACAGGCCAACATACCCGCACACACCCCAAGTAGAACGGTCGCTTTTAGAACTTTAAAAATTTTCAACATATTTAACATATTAGGACTCCTTTATTATGAGGAGAGCTAATCCAAGTTATATGCCCGGCCCCAAATGCATTGAGCTCTATCAATTGTTATTTAGTGTGGACATTTGGGACTTTAAACCAAGTTCGCTGGGGAATAATTGGACAAATTAAAACGAAGCCTTGCGAAGTTGGCGACCGCAAGTGGCCTCCGAAAGTGCGGCTTCCATAGGGGTGAAAATGTAAAGCACAGCTCCCTCGCGCAGATCCGACAAGACCGAGGCTAGGCGGTTCACAGGCACCATCGGGCAACCACTGCTCATCGCATTGACTTGGGTGTCGGTGACGGCCTTTGACTGGTGAATCACCGTCGCGCGCTCACAAGAGTTGTCGTTAAATCCGGTCTCGAGCCCGTGCAAGACCAGGGAATTTCCCCACTGGCCTACGT
>JAYUPS010000338.1:0-6262 GCA_043759945.1 Bdellovibrio sp. | reverse complement strand
GATCCCGTCCCAACAGCCAGCGGTCCGGTCATTGATGCCAAAGACATTCAAGTCTTGAAAGAAAAAGTTCTGGATTCGGGTCTGAGCATTTCAAGACTAGTTTCAACGGCCTGGGCGTCGGCCTCTTCATACCGCGGAACTGATTTGCGAGGCGGAGCCAACGGAGCGCGCATTCGCTTACTGCCACAAAAAACTTGGCAAGTGAACGAGCCAACAGAACTTGCTAAAGCTCTGCAAGCGCTCGAAAAAGTTCAAGCCGAATTCAACAAAGGAGCCAAGAAAGTTTCCATGGCCGATTTGATTGTCCTGGGTGGATGTGCCGCGATTGAAAGTGCTGCAAAAAAAGCCGGGCACAATGTCCTGGTTCCTTTTACACCGGGGCGTACGGATGCCACACAAGAGCAAACGGACGTTGAGTCTTTTTCTGTGCTTGAACCAAAAGCTGACGGGTTTCGAAGTTACGTTCGTTCGGATGTTAAGTTACCTGCCGAAACGTTGCTTCTGGACAAAGCTAATAATCTGGAATTGACCGCGCCAGAAATGACCGTGCTCATTGGTGGATTGCGTGGCTTAGACATTAATTTTCAGAAAACTCGTCACGGAGTTTTAACCGAAAAGACAGAAACTTTAAACACGGACTTCTTTGATAACATTTTGGACATCGCTAACGAATGGGAGCCATCTTCCAAGCCCGGCATCTACGAGGGAAAGGATCGCGCAACTAAAAAAGTGAAGTGGACGGCCACCGCCGCAGATCTTGTCTTTGGCTCTCACGCCCAGCTTCGCGCAATCACCGAAGTTTACGCGTCGGATGATGCCAAAGAAAAATTCTTAAAAGACTTTGTCGCTGCCTGGAACAAAGTCATGAATTTAGATCGCTACGATCTGCCCGGTCATCACTAAGAGCGGCGGCTCTGACGGCGAAGCTTCAGTAAGATCTGTTTCTCTTTTTGAGCTAGCTTTTCAGTTGCGGCCGTCCAACCCGCCGGAGGAATTCTTCCGGCGTTTTTTTTGAGGTAAGCCAAGGTCTGCACCGGATACACGTTCCAGCTTTCGCGAAGAGCCCAACCGACGCCCTTTTGCACATAGTAATGCTCATCATTAATATGTCGTTCAATGTAACTGAGCAGCACTTTGACCGAGGGCTTTTGCGTCCGAAAACGTGCGTAGAATAAAAGTCCCACCAAGGACTGCCGCTTAAACCAAGACTTCTTTGACCGGTTCCACTTTTCAAACACCGGCATTAGTTTTTCGGGCTCGTGTTCCAATAATTTTGAAAAATGAGAACTGAGCTCGTCGGAATGTGCCCAGTTATCAACCCGATCCAACCAATGTAAAACCAAGTGCCGATGGGCAAATGTCTCGTCCACCGGTCGGGATCCGACCCAGTAGCTTGAAAGCAGCATGACCTCAAAAACCTTAGAATGATTCCAAACGTAATCCCAGATGACCCATTGCTCACTTTCGGACTGGTTAGAAAATGAAAAACCTTTTTTAAATTCC
This sequence comes from Bdellovibrio sp., assembly GCA_043759945.1. Classification (GTDB taxonomy): domain Bacteria; phylum Bdellovibrionota; class Bdellovibrionia; order Bdellovibrionales; family Bdellovibrionaceae; genus JAYUPS01. The sequence continues at coordinate 4,759 of JAYUPS010000338.1, read as the reverse complement.
GCGCGCACCTGCGGTATTTTGATATTTAAAAAAATCAAATTGGATTGCCCGGCGCCTATATAATCTTCGGCTTTCCAGGGAGATATCGGGGCCGAGGGCTTTACCGCTCGCAACCGAGATTCAACTTCTTTCAGGTGCTTGATCATAAATTATTTTCCTTAGAGCTCTTCGGCAAAGACCTTTTCGGTGATTTTCCAAAACTTATCCTGCTTGCGCGCGATCACAAACGAGGGCAAACGAAAGAGCTTTTGGTACTTCACCACGTCGGCCGGGGTTTGCAGTTCGATGGCCAGCTCGGGCCGGCGCAGATGGGAGCGCAAAAAGTTAATATTGAATTTTTTAATCGCTGAAGGGTTGTTAAAAAAATGAGCCTCGCTGACGTACTGGGAATCTAAGTCATAATACCGGATCTCCAGGTACGAGCTCGAGCTTTTGTCTTTGCGCTCGTCAAACGTAATCCGGTCGGGAGTTAAAACATGCGCGTTTTTTGAGAGCTTGGCTTGTTTTAGTTTCGCGTCGGCATCAATCAGCTCGGTCTCGCATTTTTCACAAGTCTTGGCGGTGATGTCATTCTCGCTTCCGCATTTGTGACACAATTTAAAACGAAACCGAAAACCGCAAGGTATAATCTCAAACGTTTTTGGATCTTGGGTGGCCGCTTTGCATTTTCGACCGAAGTGTTCGTAGACCACTCCCTCGTCATCCGCGTAACCCCAGAAGTTATTTTCAAAACCGCAAGCGGGACAGGGGACCAAAACCGCCACCGTGTCTTTTTTGGGGCGCTTGTCTGAAATTTCGGGGGCGTAAATGTCGTGACCCATGCCCGTGTAATCTAAAACGTAGCAATCGGTCTTATCTTGGGAAAGCCGCAGTCCCCGGCCAACGATCTGTTGGTAAAGACTGTTGGATTCGGTAGGGCGCAGGATTGCAATCACGTCGACATGGGGGGCATCAAAGCCCGTCGTTAACACCGACACGTTGACCAAATACTTGAATTTTTTATTTTTGAAATCAGCGACGATCTGATCGCGGTCTCGCATTTCGGTATCGCCCAACACGATGCGAGCCTGGTCGGCCGGTAAATAAGTCATGATTTCTTGGGCGTGTTTCACGGAGCTGCTAAAGATCATGACCCCTTGGCGCCGGTAGCGCTCGGTGATGTCGATGATGTTTTTAACTATGAACGGGGTCAGGCGTTTTTGGCTCTTTAAAATCTCTTCGACTTCGGCCACCGTGTACATGCGGTCTTTCTCAACGAGCTCGGAAAAATCATAACAAGTGACGGGAATGTCGACTTTCACCGGGATCGTCAGATAACCGTGTTTGATCATGTAAGAGAGCGGAAGCTCATAAACACATTGTTTAAAAAATCTTAGCTTGTCCGTTTTGATTTCGCCGGCTTGATTGTATTCGTAAATCCATCCTACCCCCAACCGGTAAGGGGTCGCGGTCAGTCCCAAAATGCAAAGAGCCGGGTTCCGCTCTTGCAGCTTTTTGATGACCTCGTGATATTGAGTGTCGGTTTCCTCGGCCACACGGTGACATTCATCAATGACGAGCAAGGAAAAATTCTCGAAAAAATCATCCGATGCCCGCGCCACCGATTGCACACTGCCAAAAATAGCTTTTTCATCGCGGTCTTTTTTGCCCAGACTGGCCGAAAAAATTCCGGCCTCGAGCCCATAGCTTTTGTATTTCTCGTAATTTTGTTCCACGAGCTCTTTAACGTGCGCCAAAGCGAGCACCCGTCCCCGCGCTATGCGCGTAAGCTCGGCGATCACCAAACTTTTCCCGGCCCCGGTGGGGAGCACAATCACGGCAGGATCCCGGCGTTTTTGAAAATGCCGAATCGTGTTGTCGACCGCTTGTTTTTGGTAATCTCGCAGTTGGTACATCGTGTTGTACTATAACTTTACCCGGGACAAATTTAAAGTCAGAATTTCAGGTAATAAATATGGAAGAGACTGATTTTGAGGGCACTCTAGTCCTAGAAAAATTGGCAGAAATTGGTAAAGTCGATGACTTTTTTGAAGCCGTCGATGCCGATGATTTTGCGCGGGCTAAATCACTGATGAAACGAGCCGGTCTGGATTCAGAAACCATAGCTCTTGTGCTTAATAAAATGGGCAACGCCGTCGAGCCGTGATTCAATAAAAAAATGAAAACTTACCTCAAAGCCTTTGTTGCGGGTTTTATAGCTACTTTGATATTTCATCAGGGACTTATCGGAATTCTTTATCTCATGGGCGCATTTCCATTCCCACCCTACAACACGTCTGCGACCGAACCCTTGGGTGTTCCCAGTGTGATTTCTTTGTCTTTTTTTGCGGGACTTTGGGGAATGTTGCTTTGGAGGATTGTTTCCACAGACACCGGAACAAAGTTTTGGCTAAAGAGTTTTATTTTTGGCGCCATCGGACCCACGGCGGTTGCTTTTTTAGTCGTGTTTCCCATCAAGGGTATTCCCGTGCAAGCCGCGATGATCCCTTTTGGACTGTTTTTAAACGGAGTTTGGGGCCTTGGCACCAGTTTGCTTATGCTGGGAATCCCAGCGCGCTTGAGCGGTAAGTTCAACCCACGCCAGCCCGGCAATTAAAAGTCCCTCGGCGAAAAGCAGGATCGAACCCCAATAAATCTCGCTCCAAAATAAGATCGGCGCGACTCCCAGGCAAAACGAGGCATAAACCAGGTTCATTTTAGCGACGAAGCCCAACCAGCTCTCTCTGCCCGTGGTAAACAGAAAGACTCCGAAAGCCCCGTACAGGAAGCTTGCGATGACTTGGGTTCGGGCGACCCACACCGGCAACCCCAAAGTTTCATTTAGAAAATCAAAGAAGACGAAATAAACAACTCCCGCAATCAGGGCGCAGGAAAAATCGATCTGAAGTAGGCGCCTAGGCATCGACATTTTTTTCATCGAAACTCCAAAAAAAAGAAGCGCCCGAAAGCGCTTCTTTTTAAACCATAAATAAGATCTAGAAATTACTTAGGTTGAACAACGCTGTCCACGACGTGGATAACGCCATTTTTTTGATAAACGTCGGCGATAGTTACTTTTGCCATTGCGCCTTTTTCGTCAGTCAAAACCAAAGTTTTGCCTTCCATAGTCGCTGTCAGCTCAGGACCAGCAACAGTTTTTACCATCGCTTTTCCTTTTCCTTTTTTGATAGCGGCCGCAATAGTTTTAGAATCCATTTTTCCTGCAACCACGTGGTAAGTCAGGATTTTAGCCAAAGTTGTTTTGTTTTCTGGCTTCAAAAGAGTGTCAACAGTTCCAGTTGGCAATTTTCCGAAAGCTTCGTTGGTCGGAGCAAAAACTGTAAAAGGACCAGCGCCTTTCAAAGTTTCAACCAAACCACCAGCTTTTACAGCTGTTACCAAAGTTGTGTGATCTTTGGAATTAACGGCGTTGTCGATGATGTCTTTAGACGGGTACATCGCCGCTCCACCAACTTCGACTGTTTTTTCAGCGTGTGCAACTGCGCCAACAACTGTTGTAACCAAGACTGCTGCAAAAAAATCCATTAACTTCATAAAATCTCCTAATGCGTTTGTAGTTCAATCATCCATTATTTTGAATGCCTCAAAAGGATAGTTTGAATTGTAACAATCGCAATAGGTTTCCTTGAAATAGACAAAAAAGGCGATACCTAGAGAGCATTTGAGCTAGAAACTGCTTGAAATATCGCCAGGATAAAAACTTCTTAATCAGGGTGCTACGGTGTTTTGATCTAGATTCACTGCGGTGCCAGCGAGCAAGCGACCATTAATCAAGGCCCCCGTTTTCATAACGATCGAAGTCGACGAAATGATAGTGCCCTTGAAAGTCGAAGTGGTGCCCAAATCGGCCGCCGAGAAAACTTGCCAATAGATGTTGGCCGGCAGAACGCCACCAGCCAGGACAATCTGAACCCCTGAACTGATCGCAAGACCTTTTGCAATTTGAAAAATCCAAACGTCATTAAGTCGACCGGTTAGGGTTAGCGTCGAGGGTATTAAAACCGCCGTACTCCATTTGTAAACGGCCGGTCCAAGATTAAGCCCTCCGATATTGCCGGCCTGCACGACCCCGGTAATTTCCACACAAGCGATTCCCAGCCCTGCACCCGTGGCGGGACTTAATCCAACATTGCCCGTGATGGCCGAAGTCGGAACATTTGTGATCGCTGATTCAGCTAGAATTCGATAGTTAGCGGCCGAGTTCAAAATCAACCGGGGCAGAATTAAAGTGTAGGCTCAATCCCCGGGATCACCTGTCCAGCCGGCGTTCAGATATCGCAACATCCGTATAACTATCCGTAACGAGACACTAGTTCGGAAGAATCGTTAATTCCGATGGATTTGAGAACAAACCTCGTGGTGTTCTTCCGTTCTCGTCGACCGGCAGAATCCGAATTTGGTATTTTCCTCGGCCAGAAAGATCATTTCTTGGAATAATAAAGGTGGAACCTTCGGGACCCGAATAAATTTTTCCGGATAGCGCGTTGGGATCTCGAGTGCTGCCGTTTGGATAAGCCAAAGGCTGATTCGGTTTACTGATTTCTAAAAAGACTTTTTTGGCGTTTGGAATTCGGCTGACATTAAACTGAATAACAATTGCCTTATCCCTGTCCGCAGTTCGAAAAACAAATTGCCCATTGAGCCTTGGAGAATCGGCAACTCGTCCCGGCACTGGCGTCGGAGTCGGCGTTGGTGTCGGCGTTGGTGTCGGCGTTGGTGTCGGCGTTGGTGTCGGCGTTGGTGTCGGCGTTGGTGTCGG
>JAYUPS010000337.1:0-6288 GCA_043759945.1 Bdellovibrio sp. | reverse complement strand
AGTTGAACTTTTCGGATGTCGCGCTCTTTTTCATAAAAATCGTAATTTCCAGAGTAAGTCGTGATCGTTTGATTGGCCACTTCGATAATTTTTGTGACGATGCCGTTCATGAATTCGCGATCATGGCTCGTCATCAGCAAAATTCCCTTATAAGCCTTAATCCAGCTCTCGAGCCAAACAATGGATTCCATATCCAAATGATTTGTTGGCTCATCCATCAATAAAACATCGGGATTGAGGGCTAAAATTTTCGACAGGGCAATGCGCATTTTCCACCCGCCACTGAAGCTGTCGGTGGGGCGATCATAATCCTCGGGCCCGATTCCCAGACCGGTTAGGATTTCGGCGGCGCGGGATTCAATATCGTAACCCCCTTGGCTTTCGAAATCGCCTTGCAGACTGCCGTACTCCTCGAGCACTTTGGTCATTTGGTCTTCATCCATTGGTTCAGCTAGCTTAGCTTCCAGATCTTTGAGCCGGCTTTGGATGATATTTAATTTTGGATTTGCGGCTTTAACTTCTTCCAAAGCCGTTCGTCCGCTCATTTCCTCGTTGTTTTGGGAAAAATAGCCGACCGTGACCCGTTCGGGTTTTGCAACTTGACCGGTGTCGGGATTTTCCTCGCCGCTGATCATTTTAAAAAGAGTTGTTTTTCCGGCTCCATTCGGACCGACCAATCCAATTTTCTCGCCGGCATTAAGTTGAAATGAAGAGTTCTTATAAAGAATCTGCGGGCCATATTGCTTGGAAATTTTTGAAACGCTGATCATTCAGAAATTGTTAAGACACTTTCCACAAAAACTCAAAGACAATGGAAGAGATTCCAAAATCGTCTCGTAATTTGTCATTTGAAGAGCCCTGTAACCATTTTAATATGAATTAAAACAATAACTTACACAGCATTGTTGATGGCTTTGTTTTTGTAGGTTCTTTCCCCACAACCAGGAGAAAATAGCATGAATAAAAAAAGAAGCGGATCTTCTGTTTTTGGAGCTCTCATAATATTTGCGCTGGCTCCAGCGGCCCTTGCTGAAACTGTGGTGTGCGGAGATTCCGCCACCATTCCCGTGCAGGATGCGGACCTGAATCGAACTATCGGCCAGGCCGAAAAATTTGAAGTGGTTAAATTGTTTCAGGGCTTTACTAAGGATTCATCCGTTAAAATGAAGGGCGAGACCGAGTTCGTGAAGGTTCAATTTGAATCCAACAAAGACGAGGATTTGAAAATCGGGTGGATTGCTGCGACCCAAGTAAAACCCAAGTCTGAGTGTGCGGGCGCTCGGGCCCAAGAAGTTGCCCCTTCAATTGCACCAACTGCTTTGGGAAAAAATATCGTCGGGCTTAGCGACAGTGCTTGTTGTTTATTTCCTTTGAAGCATCGACCCTCGGCATCTTACACCTCGGGCATGCGCAGGTTTGGTGCGGGACGCAGTGGGGGACGTCGGGTTCACGCGGCTGCCGATCTTTATCAGACAAAAAATGCGCCGATCATTGCCGTGGCCAGCGGCAAAGCCATTTCGGGTCTTTATTTCTTTTATCAGGGAACCTACGCGCTCGAGGTAAAACACGCGGGCGGTTTTGTGGTTCGGTACGGTGAATTGACCGGACGACAAGCACGTGGAGTGCGCTCGGGTTCTACGCTTTCGGCCGGCCAAGAAATCGGTTACATGGGCAAAGTTAATTCCGGATGTTGCACGCCGATGCTCCATTTTGAAATGTACAAGGGCACTCAGGCGGGATCTTTAACGACCGGAGGTCGGGGATTTCAACGTCGGGGCGACTTAATTAATCCCACCAGCTACTTGTTGAAGTGGGAAGAGAAGGCTTTATGAGTGAAAAAAATCTACTTCGGGTTTTAATCTCCGGATCAGTACTGTGTTTTCTGGGGGCACTGGTTGTTTTTTTAAACAACAAACCATCAGCGCCCAGCTCAAACATGGAAGACATTTTGGAACAGGTCAGTCAAGCGCAACTCCAGGCCCCGGGGGTGGGTGAATCAGGTCCTTACGGCAGTTACAGCCAGGCCCAGCTCACAAACCCGGCCACCAAAGATTCGCTGACTGAGAAAGAACAGGCTTCGGTGCGCGAGATTACAAAAATGCTCAACGTCGCGGTAACCAAAGAATTGTCGTCGCAGGCTTTCATTGAATTGATGAAAACCACGGGTCTAAAGCCCGTTGCGACCGCAAACAAAAATCCCGACACCGGGCAAATGACGATGATTCGCGCGAGCAACGCGCTCGAAGGGACTCGCTATTTTCACGCGCAGTATTTTGGCGCAGAAAATAGGGATGATTTTCCGCAACATCTGTCTTTTGAGATTCGTCCCAGTAACAATTCCCTTGAGATTGCGACAAAAATGGTCGAGGAAAGTTTCAAGGGCAATCTGCGTTTGGTCGAAACTCGGGCCGGGTACCGGCGTTGGGAAACTGGCAACTCTCGGGAAATTTGGGCGAAAGAACTAGATCGCGAGGAAGTCATGGAAAGTCCGATCAATCCCCGGGACGAAGATGACATCGGAACGGTGATGGTTGCGGTGGAACACAAGATCCACGAAGACCACGACGACCATTAGGACTAAGACTATTAAGTACTCGTCAGTTCGAAAAATATCAAGGGCACAGGACTTAAAATCCTGTGCTTTTTTATTTCCAGTTCCTGACAATGCAGAAACAGGCGATCCGTCTTGTACATTGCGGCCATCTTTTGATTGTACTTTGGATCACCGTAGCGGGGATCGCCTATTAACGGATGGTTATGCAAAGCCATATGCTTGCGAATCTGATGTTGACGACCCGTAACAAGTTCAAATTCGATTAAGGAAAAATATTTATTCAAGTTCAACAGGCGGTAGCGAGTTTCGCAAAGCACACGGTCGCGAGAATTTCCCTGGGGGTTCTTGCGCCCCTCGGACTTGTCGGTCAGGGGTTGATCAAAAACACCTGTCTCTGGCTTTAAATGACCCTTGATGACACCGGCATAAATCTTCCGGACAGTTCGCTCTTGAAATTCCTGGGCCCAAGACTTTGCGGCCAAGGGCGATTTTGCAAAAACCTGGATGCCGCTGGTTTCTTTGTCCAGGCGGTGCACAGGGAAAAGGGCGGGATGTGTTTTTGCCAACGTTTTAAGTAAATTTTGGGGATCTTCGTTGTTATGAACGGAAATCCCCACGGGCTTATCGACAATTAATACTTCCGAAGTTTCAAGAAGAATTGGGACCTGAATTGCAGTCTGCATTCTTCGGGATTAGCATTTTCTAGCTACTAATACCAGACTTTCAACTCCCCATTAATAGTCGCCGTATCTGGAGTGCGGCCTTCTAAAATGGCATAGCGAGCATTGGCCCCAAGTGTGAGGGGATTTTCCCGGAAACTCCAGATGGGAATATCAAAACCAATCATGGGAGCGGTTACAAAATCTGTTTCCGAACTTTGAAACGCAACTCCCAAGCCCAAACCGATGTAGCTGTATTTAACTAAAAAGTTATCGCCGCCAAAGTTGTAGGTACCGGTTCCCAAAACCTGAGTTCGTTCCAGCGCTTCGTTGTTCCCGTCGCCTTGGGCGCGCGAGTAGGTAATTTCCGCACCCAAACCAATAGGGATGAAGGGTTGGAAGCCCATATTCAGGCCAATGGCTCCAGTGCTATCATAAGAACCTTCAGGACTCGACAAGCCCGCAAGCACACCAATATGAGGAGCCCAGCTTCCCGGGCCACTGGGCATGGCCCGGGGATAGGTCGATCTTGAAGTAGAATCCGTTTGTGCCGAGGCAATACTCGCTGCACCAAAATGGGCAAGAATAAGGATTAAAGCTGATTTCAAAATGGTCATAAAAAATTCCTTTCGTTGTTGACTGATTCGGACAAACTTTGAATCTGCAAGGGCGGTTCCTGCAAGAGCAGTTGCTCGATTTGGCTAGGGCTTGTCTTAGGTCAAATCTAGGACCCTCTCGCGAGGGCCTGAATTAAACGGCTGAGATTTTTGCCCCGCCCGAGGAGATTTGACACATTTTCTCGTGGACCTTTGGTGGGAGATCAACAATACCTGGGAGCATGAAATCTGCGATCGTCGTTTCAAAATTTGGTGGCACTTCCATGCAGGATGCTTTGGCAATGAAGCGGTCCGCAGAAATTTCGGTGTCGCGAAAAAGTTCGGTGGTTGTGGTTTCCGCAACCGCGGGTACAACCAATCAGCTTCTTGAGCTCGGCAGGGCCGCGGAGCAAGGGGATTGGGATCTGACGGAGAGCTTTCTTGAAAAAATTGAATCTCGGCACCGCCAGATTGCAAAAGACTTGGAATGCTCTGAATTAGAAATGCTTCAGAAGCTAATCGAAGAATTGCATTCGATAGCAAAGGGAATTTACTTGCTAAAAGATTTTTCGCCGCGAGCTTCTGACGCGTTGGCAAGCTTGGGCGAACGATTTTCTTCGGTGCTTTTTCAGCAGGCTTTGCAAACCACCCTACCTGGCAGACCCTGCGTTTGGAAAGATGTGCGAGAAGTTTTAAAAACCGATGACGATTTTGGGAAAGCTCGCGCTCTGCCTCAAGAAATTAAGCGTCTTTGTCAACTGCACTGGAAAAATCTGCTTTCGGAAAAAGTCATCGTTACCCAAGGATTCATTGGTGCAACATCTTCGGGAAAAACGACGACTTTGGGTCGTGGCGGCAGTGATTATTCGGCAGCTTTGCTCGCCGAGGGGCTTAATGCCGATATTTTAGAGATTTGGACGGACGTTGCGGGCATCTCAACGACGGATCCCCGTTTGGTTAAAGAGGCCCGGCCTTTGGCGGAGATTTCATTTAAAGAGGCTTCGGAGTTAGCCACTTTCGGTGCCAAAGTTCTTCATCCGGCGACGCTGGCACCAGCCATTCGGCAAAATATTCCTGTTTTTGTGGGATCTAGTTTTGAAGCCGAAAAGCCGGGGACTTGGATCCGTCGGCAAACAGAAAGTGCCCCCCTTTTGCGGGCGCTGGCTCTGCGCAAAAATCAAACGCTGGTGACGTTGACCACACCAGACATGCTTAATGCTTATGGTTTTTTATTTAAGATATTCAAGGTTTTCAAAGACCATCAAATTTCAGTTGATGCCATCACCACCAGCGAGATCAGCGTTTCGCTAACTTTGGACGGTCACGGAGCGCTTTCTCAGGAGCTGGTTCAGGATTTGAACGAATTTGCTGAAGTTCAAATTGAAGAGAATTTGTCTTTGATTTCGATGATCGGAAACAACATCAACCACACGGCCGGGCTGGCTAAAAAAATCTTTGATTCTATTGGGGATACCAATGTTCGGATGATCTGCCTGGGCGCAAGCCGACATAATTTTTGTTTTCTGGTTGCTGACGACCAGGGGCCCGCCGTTCTTCGAAGACTGCACCAGGATTTTTTAACTACTTCAGAATAGCTCCGTTGGCCATGGCTCCTGCTTGGTCGCGACCGCCCCAGACGATCATCTCTTGACCCGTCCAAACGGCCGCCGAACAACCCCTGGGCGAGGGCGCACCCACTGTGGGTAGCATTTTCCAGGTGTTGGTTGCGGGTTCATAAGCGGCTCCGTCATTAAAGTTACTGTTGTTGATATGTCCGCCCCAGACGATCACTTGATTTTCGGTCGCAACCACTGCGGCCGAAGCACGCATGGCCAGAGGCGAATTGGCGCCAAAGGTTCCCCAGGTCCCGGTGGCCATATCTAAACTGAGTCCGTAATTAAATCCGATGGCTCCGGGTTGGTAGGGAACGCTGGCGGCCATATCGATCCGGTTGCGAATTCCACCCCACAAATAGGTTTTGTTTCCTAAGATGGCGGCATTCGCGAAAGCTCGCGGTTCTGGCATGTCACTGACTTTGCTGACAACTCTAGTGGTTAAATTGTGAGAAAGCACATCCGTGAACGCTTCGGTGGCCAGTGCGCCGTTGTGGCCGCCAAAAGTGTAAGCCATCGTGCCGCTTTGAACAGCCGCAACCGCAAAACGCCCGAGATTAGTGAAACCGGGTGCAAAAGTTCGTTGGTACGCGGACTGTAGTCCCGTTGCTTGATCGACATAATGAGAGACCGCATAACAAAAACCAGTTGTGCAGCGATTCGTTGGTGCAAAAAATCCGCCGTCCAACATCAAGACCCTGTTTCCGACCACCGCGCCCTGATGATAAATTGTCGGCGCGCTTGTTTGACCGACTGGCGATAGGTTTTGCCACTGGTCTGCTGCAGGATCGTAAGAATAAACCTGATGAACGTTGCGGGATCCGCCAATGACCATCATGCGAGTGCCGTTCCAAACCGCCGTCGGA
>JAYUPS010000336.1:0-6305 GCA_043759945.1 Bdellovibrio sp. | reverse complement strand
ATTAAAATCTCGCGGGATTTTTTGCTCCCGTCGGCTTCGATAATGGACAGCCGAATGTTGGCCTCTTCGTCTTTGGAATCAAACTGCTTTAGGGCCTTGTCAAAACGCGCCTTCAAAGCCGGGTCGCTGGCGGCGCGGACGTCGGCAAAAAATCCTAAAATAAAAACTAAAGCGAAAGCGGCAGCGGCGCGAGGAATCATATCGGCTCCTTGATCATCAACATCTGAATTGTCATCGGGGTCATCGTCATTCTTCTTCGATTTGTTGTTTGCAGCTGTGGGGCCCCGAACAATCATCGGTGCGATCGGCTGCAAGCCAAGCAAACTTGGTTTCCATTTAATCAGACACGGCAGAAAAATCAAATCTCCAACGACGCCAGCCGCTATAGAAAGGAGCATAAAGGCGCCAAAAATCTTATTCATCGAGAAGCTCGCAAACAAAAAGACCGCAAAGCCCGAAGCAATCACCAAGGTCGAGTGCAAGCAGGTGACGCCCTCGCTGCGAAAAACCTCTTCGACCAGACGGTACTTTTTGCCTTTTTTAACATAATCTTTCAATCTCAACATAAGATAGACTGTGTTGTTAAAAGCAAGGCCCAGGGAAATTGAGAAAATAAGCGCCAAGGGGGGCTTGATCGGAGTTTGCGTGATCGCCATTCCTGCGAGCAAGAACGCCGGCGGGACCAAGTTTGGAATTGCAGAGATTATTGCCCAGCGGACCGATCGGAGCATCACCATCAACACCAGAGTGATCGCAACCAGGGCATGCCAAAAACCGAAGATCATATTTTTTGAAACTCGGTTGTTAATCGGGTGAAGATGTTTTCCCATGCCCGCAGTGAGCACGGTGTCCTGCCCGAATACTTCCTGTGTTCGCTCTTTGATCTTTGCACTGAGAGCAATCATTTCCGTTCCCGGTAAATCATTTAGCTTCATCATCACGCGAACGCTTTTTTCATCGCTGCTGATAAAGTTTTTTAGGGGGTTTACGTCATTCATCGAATACATAAAGATCATTTCGGAAACGGCCGCGCGGGTCGTGGGCAATCCATGTCCGTCGCCAAAGGCTTTTAAAAAATCTCCGTAACCGATGGCGTTTCCCACTCCTTTCAAAGAGCGAAGTTCGCGGACCAGGCCATCAAACCTTTGCAAGCGTACGGGCTCAGACCAGCTTTGGTCAGCCGCTGTTGTAATTTCAATGTCGAGCGCGACCGTTCCACCCATTTCCTGATCAATCAACTCAGTGATTTTGCGCGACTCTTGGTATTCGGGGACGTCGTCGTAAAGACGTCCGTTCCAATTCAGGGTAAAGGCCCCAATCAAAGAACAACCCACCGAGGCCGCAACAATCAGAATGACTTGTTTGCGGTACTGAAGAAGTTTTAAAATCCAACGGGCGCGCATCAACGTCCACGGACGCGGAACCGCCAGCTCGGTCACAAATGAAAATGGAATCATTACGATGGTCGTGACCACCCAAGAAATCATCAGCGAGGCGCCCACGGTCATGCCAAAATTCGAGATCATGGGAATCTCGCTGGGCCACAAGGTCCAAAAACCTACGGAAGCCGTAAGTCCCGATAGAAAATTAGGACCAATCAGTTCTTTATGGGTGGCAATTAAACCTGTCCATCCGTGATTGGTTTTTTTCCGTTCGTGCAATCGAAAGAAAGTGTGAATGGCCTGTGAAACAATGATGACCGTCACTAAAATCGGGGTGGTGATGGAAAGAACCGTGAGTGACCAGCCCATCCAACCAATGAAACTCAGTGCTGCGATATTGCCCGCACAAACAAAGATCAGGGTTTGCAGCCACGTCGTCCAGGTCGCAAACAAAAGCATAATAACCAGAAAAGTCGCCGCAAACGAATAAGCCACAAAGCGAAAAATTTCACTTTCGAGTAAGATTTGAAAATCGCTCTGCAGGGTGGGCACTCCGCCCAATCGCACTTGGGCGGACGGAAGATCAAATTCCAATTGGTTTTTAATTTTTTCGAGCAGTTCTTTGATTTCGGAAACCTCGACCTGACTGATTTCGATAAAAACTAGAGCCGTCTTAAGATCCTTTGATAAAAACAGGGGCGTCATTAGCGCATCGTTGCGAAAGCGCAGAGGCCATTCTTTGGGGTCCGTCACGTCGATCAAATTTCCGACTTGGATGGATTGATTGGAAACTTGAGCTCCGGCGCGATTTGCAAAGCTCATGACGGATTGAACTTTGGGAATTGTCTTTAGGGTCTCGGTCGCCTGCTTCACTTGGCGCGCGCTTTCGAGCTCGCTCCACTCAGTTCCGTCTTTTTTGTTTAAAAGTGCGACAATAGCTGGACCACTCTGAACGCCGTACTTTTTTGAAAGCTCTGCGGATTGCAAGTAAGATTCGTCATTGGCGGGAAAAAATTGTTCCACATCATAAGATGTTCGTAATTTAAATATTCCCGGAACCAAAAAGCCGCCGGCCACCGAGAGCAGAACCAGGGTAAAAATGGATAATACTTTAACATAAAACGGAATTTGATTTTCAGGACCAGCGCTCGGTTGAGACATTTGAAAATTTCCTTAGCTAAAGTGGGTGTTCCAAAGTTATCTTGAAGTCTATGAACTGGATATCGGTCGAGAGAGCGAATCTCTTAAGATGCAAAGCCACTGTTTTCGCGCTTATTTCATGCTTCGCAGCTAACGGCGAAGCTTCGAATCTCTCAACGAACTGGTGGTTCGTTCTTCCAAAAACGGTAGCGAGCCAAAAAGCTCTGCAGATGAAGGGCACCTACAAATGGGTGCAGCAAAGTTTGTCAGTTTCGGCCGAAATTCCGACGGTATTTGAGAACATCGAGGCCGATATCGGGTACGAGGTAAAGGGCTTTAATCCTGCGCCCAGCGGCTCTGGATGGGCGCTCAATATGTTGATCCCAAGTTTGGTATTCAAAGCCAGCAGCTTGAATATGAACGGGGTGGTCGAGCGAGTCGTTAATGGAACCAAAGTGCGGGTGAACATTAAAGCAAATTGCACCGGGGTGGTTGCGAGCGCGCAAAGACCTTTTAGCGTTGCCGTGGGCGGAGAAATTAAGAATCAACCCTTCAACATGGACGTGAGTAGCGTCGTTTGGAACGAGGACGCGGCTCTTTGGAATATCACCGCGCAAAGCTGCACGCCCGCAGGATTTTTACCCTTCGTGAACCAACAGGTGAACGCCTACTGGAAAGATTCGGCCAGCTTTAAACAAGCCTTTATTTCCGAGCTCAACAAACATATCTCGGATTGGGCGACGAACAATTCGGCGATGACCAAAGACTTCCCCGAATTTTCGACCAAAATGAACGTCAGAGCGGTGGAGTTTATCGACAAAGGCTCCAATTGGGTGTTCCGTTTGGAATCAAAAATTACGACCGAAAAGAAATGTCTGTTTGCCGAAGCCGGAACCATCAAAGACGCTACCATTCCCGCACCCACAACGGCGGTCCTGGTCATCCCCGAAGGGCTCGTTTCCAAATGGTCCCAATGTTTGCATGAAATGGGTCACTTTAAACGCCTGGATGACTCGAGCAAAACAAGTTTTCAAACTTCGATCATGGACAGTCCCAGTGCCCAAGGCTACGTGTGGCCGGATCTGCAAAGGTATTCTTCTTCGACAAAGTTTGACATTAAAACTTCATCTCTTGGCAATTGGAACATGACCCCAACCACCGAGACCACGGCCGCGAATTACAAAATTAAAACCGGAATTCTGACTCAGTTTATCTTGAACCGTTACGGGAAGAAAACTCCTTATGTGACTTTTTGGGGAACCTTTGATGGAATTTTGAATCTCTCAAAGGTCGGCGAAAATTTGGTTCTAAAAATTTCAGGAACGCCGACGGCTTCGGTAAAATATAAATTTGATATGGTCAATTCGGCCATCACCAATAAAACGATCGATTCGACGCGATTAAAAGACGAAATGATAACCGCTTTAAAAGCCGAACAGATGACTCTTAAAATTCCGACTTACACCTTTAGTCAGGCGGGTACGTTTCAAGCCACAAGTCTTACCCGGTCGACGGGTGCGCTGAATTTTGTCATCGATTTTACCAAGTAGTCATCAAATTCAAATTCGCATTCGAAGCTTGAGCGATGGAATGAATGAGCGTTCCTGTGGCGCCGCTGAAGTGTTGTCCCGTTAATTGCAATTGAGTGTGATCGTTCAGTCGGTAGAGCAAATCATAACTGTAAATTTGAACCTTAGCTTTACCATTTGCAAGAACGCCCAGGGTTAGCGACCAGTCGATGGAAACGGATGTTCGCAATCCTAAGATTGCGGCCCCGTCATAAATTGGCCTGGTTGAAAGTGCCGATTCTTTGTGCTGCTCAGGGTCCGTTTGAGCAACGCCTTGAAGAATAAGTGTATTTTCTAAACTTCGAATCGAAAAGGGTTTCTCCAGCGCCAGCACGGTGGTTTTTGGTTGCGCCACCAGGACGGGAACTGTGCCGCTCAGGTTCGCCTTGGTTTTCCAAACTTGAGCGTGGGCCAGTCGCAAAATAAAAGAATTGGCGGTGTAAACGAAACCAACTCCGCCCACGCGGACTCTTTGGTATTGGGGAACAATGTCAAAATCTGGATTTAAAAATAAACTGACAAAATCCGTATCAAAGACGGGACGCGGGTCAAAATTAGGCAAGCCAGGATGGCCCTCAAATCCGACCAAGTGAGTCTCTAAACTGTCCGTGTTCCAACGTAATTTTGTACCGACATTGTTATGAAAGGGATTGTCGTAGTCTTCGGATTTTTGAATATGGTAACGGATTCCTTGGTTCGGAATGACAAAAACTGCCGCCTGATTTTGCGAGGCAAACCGTTCCAAACTTTCGCCCTGCGGGAAAAAACGAGAGCCCTCGCCCGGCAGCTGGGGTGGCAGCTGAACGGGGATGTAGACAAACTCAAAAGACCAACGATCGCGAGCATGATTCCAGCTGATCGCCGGTGAGCCAATTTTTTGGGGGCTCAAAAGATTGCGGTACGAGCGGGTGTTTAAAACATCCAGCGGGTTTACGATGTCGGTCACGCCCCAATTAAAAGTATTGATTCCAACAATCCAATTGTTTCGACCGCGTTTTGTCTCCCAAAAAAACTCTTCCGGAATGCCAATCGCTTTGTCTTTTCCTTGCGTAAAAGATTGGTCGTAGCCCAAAAGAGCCTTAAATTTTACCCTGGAAGTCTCACTCGACCATTGGAACGAGGGTTCGACTTCGGTTTTAGGATTCGACTTCTGATAGTTTGTTGGAACCTGTTCGGGTTGCTGGTAAAAACTTTGATAACCCAAAGTAAATTTTCCGCTTTGTTCCCAAGCCGCCAAAGCGAGAGAAGCCCAACCGAAAATTAAAGATGGAAACATAATCATTGTAAGAAGTCTTATCATAGAGAGCCGGAGTCTATCAGGTCCCTGAATTTTATCCAACTGATCTGGATAAGATTTCCACTCCGATTTCTGTGACCAAGACATCTTCCTCTAAACGCACGCCGATATTTTTGTAAATGTCGTAATCTTTGGCCAGGCGCTTTGAAAAGTAGAGCCCGGGTTCCACTGTGAACGTCATTCCACTTCGTAAGACCAGGTTGTCGTCGTCGAGCAAGGCTTTTGGATCGTGAACATCAAGTCCCAGCCAGTGGCTGGTTTGGTGGGGAAACAGACTTTCAATTTCCTGCGGGTCAGAAATAATTTGGGCTTGCAGAAGATCCTGGGTCATCAGGTCTTTTGCAAGTTGATGAAGTTTTGCAAGCGTGGTTCCAGGACGAATGGATTTTAGAACTTTGCTTTGGGCGGCGTGAACAATCTGCAGAATTTTTTGGGCCTCTTGATTGTCGCCGATCACCCAGGTGCTGGTGATGTCGGCGCAGTAATGCTCAACTTTGCCGGCGCCGTCGAGCACCATGGTTTCTCCTGCAGCCAAGGTGCGATCAAAACGGGTGGCGTGCAGGATCGTTGAGTTAACGCCGCTGCCACAAATCGTTTCGTAGGCCGTCTCGCGCACGGTATTGCAAAATAGAAATCTTTCAAATTCGACTTTGATCTCCCATTCACTTTTTCCTGCGATCATCAGTTCGCCAATTTTCTCGTGGGCGGCCCGAGAAATCTTGCCGGCATTTCGCATTTGAGTGATTTCGGCCACGGACTTGATCAATCGTAGCTGGGCAATTTCTTGCGTAACTGTTGAAATTTGTATACTTCCCAAGAGCTCCAAAGCTGCAAGGTCGGCAAAAGCGACTTGATCCACGCCGGACTTTTCCTGCACTTCAGACAAATCCACGTTCAAGCCATCAAACAGAATTTCTC
>JAYUPS010000335.1:0-2539 GCA_043759945.1 Bdellovibrio sp. | reverse complement strand
GAAATCAATTGGGCTGCTCGACGCTCGATCGATTAATTATGGGTGATTTCTTGGACGGCCAGGACAAAGTTATCATTGTCGGTGCAGGACTTGCCGGTTTGATGGCCGCTTATCAATTGAAGCAAAAGAAAGTGCCTTATCAAATATTTGAAGCCGCAGGTCGGGTGGGTGGACGTGTTCACACGGTTCCTGATTTTTTGCGGGGACAGCCGAATGCCGAATTGGGAGCAGAGTGGATTTCCGCGCAACACAAAACGCTCTTAGATCTAGCCAAAGAACTTCGGGTCGAAACGATTGAGGCCCGGGAATTTTCTGCTTTGAAATTGCGTCGATTGGGATCGATCGGAAATTTTCGCGTTTTGCAGAAAGAGCTCTCAAATCTACAGAATTTGGGCCAGAAGTCTCCGCCAAGTGACACGGCTTCGCTGGCTGTTTGGTTTCGGAAACTGACGTCCGACCCGTTCTACAATGGATTAATTAATGATTGGAGCTTGGAGCGATTCGGAGCGCCCAGTTCGCAAGTTCGAGCTGCGGCGCTGACCTCGGATTGGTTAAAGTCTGGCCAAAATTCTTTGTCGCCTTGGACAGACCTTCGTTTTCGCTTACGGAATGGCTCAAGCGCCCTAACCAGTGCGCTTTACGATCGCGTGGCGGGGTACCAAGCCTCTTTGATTTTTAAGATGGATCACCGGCTGCGTTCGGTTCGGGCACGCAGTCAAAGTTTTGAGCTGACGTTTGAAACACCAAATGGTGAATCGACAGTGGTCGCGAAGCACGTCATCTGCGCGATCCCTAAGCCAGTCTTGTCTGGCGTCGATGGACTTTCGCAAGTTGGCGGTGACGGACTCATGCAAATCGGTATGGGCACCGGGCAGCATTCCAAATTTTTATTTAGTTATGCGGATCGCTTTTGGAATTCGCAAATGGACCAGTCCAAAATTTTGCAATTGGGAAATGGGCAGACACTTTGGGAATCTTCGTTTCGGGGGAATCCTTTGTTCCAATTCCGGCAAGGTATTTTAAGTGTTCTTTGGGGAGGGGAGCCTTCGAAAATGGCGGGTCTGCACACCCTGGAGAGTTTAAAAAAAGAACTGGCGGCAATTTTTAAATCGATTGGTAATCCGCAGCCGCTCGACACGGCGGTGATGAATTGGGAAAAAGCCACACTTTTTCAAGGCTCTGTTTCTTATCCGCAAGTGGGTCGCGAGTTGCCTTCGAACGGACCCGAATCCCCAACGGGTTGGGCTTGGGCGGGGGAACACATGTGGTCGCAAGCTCCGGGGACTATGGACGCCGCGCTTTGCTCGGGGGTGGCGGCCGTCGAACAAATTCTTCGACAGAGCCCGGTTATTTCGGGTAAAACGGCGACATGAAAAATATCGACCAGCAAACGAGCCAATACACGAGTCAATACACTGTTCAAGAGATTCTGGATCATGTTCGACCAACACCCACAATTTGCAACAAGCTCACGGATGAAGAAAAAATTGCGCAGCTCACAGACAAGTTCCGCGACATCATGGAAATCTTGGGTTTGGACTTAAAAAACGACAGTTTGCAAAATACTCCCGCGCGCATCGCCCGAATGTACGTGAACGAAACTTTCAGCGGGCTTAGTTTAAAACATTTTCCAAAAATCACGGTCATCGAAAACGAGATGAAGTACGATCAAATGGTGCTTTTAAAAGACGTCAAAGTGCTCAGTGTTTGCGAACATCATTTCCAGACAATTGACGGACTGGCGACCGTGGCTTACATCCCCAACGACAAAGTGATCGGACTTTCAAAAATCAATCGCATCGTGCAGTTTTTCTCGCGCCGTCCGCAGGTGCAAGAGCGTCTGACCAAACAGGTTGCCGATTGCCTGCAGTTTGTCTTGGATACCGAGCACGTGGCCGTTCATATCTCGGCCAAGCATTACTGTGTGATTGCTCGGGGCGTGCAAGACCATGGAAGTGTCACCAACACTTCGGACCTGCGGGGCCACTTCAAATCCAAAGTCGAGACTCGCATGGAATTCTTCGACCAGACGACTCGACCGTCGGTTCTTTAATACCTCCCTTTAGTCCTGAAACTGAAGCTCCAGACTTATAACTGGAGCTCTTTCGACCGAGAATAAAACAGGCCGTGCTTTCCGGTGCGGTCAAAATGTTAATTCCGATCGAAGGAGGATTTTAGTGTCATATGATTATAATGGTCTGTATCAATTCTTGCATCAAACACCCGAGCAGGGTTTGCGTAAAATGTTGGTGGATCCCAAAGGTTTTACCGAAGTGCATTTTAATTTATTGATTAAGACGGTGCGAGCTTGCCCAGAGCCCGAGTTCGCGGGTCATGCACAAAAAGAAACTTTTCCAAAACTGCGTCTGTCTCCAGCAGAAACTAAAATAAAAGACACCTTTTGGAAAGAGTGCAACAAGACCTGCATCTCGCGCGGGATATTAAGTGAAGTCAAAGCAGCTTAAGCTTCCTGAGCAGCTCAAGCTTCCGAAGCTAACCTAAAAAGTTGCGGACCCATACTCTCAGAGACTTGTCAGAG
>JAYUPS010000334.1:0-2547 GCA_043759945.1 Bdellovibrio sp. | reverse complement strand
AGAAGTCAGTCCCATCGACGAAGCTGGCGTGGTGACCCGTCCGATTTTTTCGCCAAAACCCAAGGGGCCCTGGTCTCAATTGCAAGTTATCGGGCAATCCCACCTGACCTATCTGCTCACGCAGTCTCGCGATCACTTGGTCTTGATCGATCAGCATGCCGCCCACGAGCGAGTTTTATTCGAAACGATTATGCAGGGCTGGCGCGACGGAAAAATGGATCGCCAAGAATTACTTTTCCCCCTGTCGGTGGACTTGGGAACCGACAAAGTCGAGGCTCTCTTAACGGTAAAAACAGATTTGGAAAAACTGGGACTGCGAATCGATACACTGGGTCCCAGCACTTTGGGTGTGGCGAGTATTCCCTCGATGGTCAAAGAATCTTCGTTGCCGCCCATTTTGGACCGCATTGCGACCGAGATGCTCGAGCAGGGCGGAAGTTTTACATTTGAAAGAAAAGTTTCGGATTTGGCGGCGACGATGGCCTGTCACTCGGCCATTCGGGCGGGGCAAAGCCTAAGTCTTCCTGAAATGACCGCACTTTTAGAAAGCATGGATGAATTTTCATTCTCAAGCTTCTGTCCGCACGGGAGACCTGTTTCCATTTCCAAGTCCTTGGTAGAAATCGAAAAAGACTTTGGCCGCAGGAATGCCTAAAGTTATTTTTCTTTTGGGGACCACGGCTTCGGGGAAATCTGAACTCGCCTTAAAATTGGCCGCTGAATTTTCTGGCGTGATTGTCAACGCCGACAGCGTGCAAATGTATCGGGACTTGGATATTGGCTCTGCCAAGCCAACCAAAAAAGAAATGAGCATGGTGCCCCACTTTCTTTTTGGTTTTGCTCGCGCCCCAGATTCCATCACTGTCGGCGACTACCACCGCCGATTTTTCAGTTTGATGAAGGAACTTTCCGAAAAATTGGTTATCGTGGTGGGCGGAACAGGCTTTTACTTTCAGGCGCTCGAAAAAGGGTTGCCCCAGGTTCCAATTTCTCGTGTCGAATTTCAAGAGCCCTTGTTTAAGGCTTGGAAGAACGATCCGGCCCAGGCCCTGGTCGCTCACCAATTCTTAAAGTCGAGAGACTCCGTTGCCGCAGCAAGGATCCATTTTAACGATCATTACAGACTGGCGCGGGCGTTGGATCTTATGGACGCCACCGGTAAATCTGTGACGCAAGTCTGGGAAGAGCACCGCCAGCTCAGGGGAAACTTTCCTTACCCTCTTTTGAAGTTGGGTCTTCAGGGGCGGGGTCCCGAGCTCGAATTGAAAGTTCGTCAGCGAACCCAAAAAATGCTTGAGCTCGGACTGATTCAAGAAACCCGAGACCTGTTGGCTCAAGGATTTGCCCAGTGGGATCCGCTACAAAGCATCGGCTACAAGGAAGTTTGCCAGTATCTGATGCAGGGTCAGACAGATCAAAAATCCCTAGAAAATGAAATTGTCCAAAAAACCCTGCGTCTGGCTAAAAAGCAGCGCACCTGGTTCCAAAGGGATCCGGAAATTCAATGGCTCGTGCATGACCAAGAATCCAATCCGTTGACCCGGGCCAAGGGTTTGATTCAGAATTTTCTAAAAGATGCGAAAGCCACTTCTTGAAACTCAAACATTTTGGATTGCCCGATCCTGGCTCATCAAAGGCTTGGGATTTTTATACCTCATTTGTGCGGCTATAATTTTTTTTCAAATGAAGCCCCTGATCGGAGAATTCGGCTTAAGTCCCACACCCCGGGGATTTCTGACGCCTTGGGATTTTCCAAGCTTGCTGCTTTTTTTTCCCGCCGACGAAGTAATTTTAATTTCCGCAATTTTGATGGCGGTGGTGGCGGTCCTGTTGCTGATGGGATTTTGCAATTGGATTTTTTTACTTGTTCTTTATGTGCTCCAATTGTCTTTCGTCAATGGCGGGGGCTTTTTTTACGGTTTTGGCTGGGAAACCATGATGATCGAACTGACTTTTTTAAGTCTGTTTGTGGTTCACCCTTGGCGACTCCAACTGAACTCGACAAGTTCGATTATGCCCACCCGTTGGCATATGTTTTTATTCTGGGCGTTGCTTTTTAAACTGATGTTGGGCGCCGGGCTGATCAAATTGCGCGGCGATCCCTGTTGGTCTGATTTTACCTGCCTGGATTACCACTACGAGACTCAGCCGAACCCTCATTTTCTGAGTTGGTACTTTCACAACTTGCCAACCTGGTTTCACCGGTTTGAGGTCCTGTTTAATCATTTCATCGAAATCGTGGTGCCCTTTGGTTTGTTCTTGCCGCGCAAAATGCGGATCATGTCGGCTCTATTAATTTCATTTTTTCAATTGGTTCTCATCGCGAGCGGAAATTTAGCCTTTATCAATTGGCAAACGCTGGTGATTGCCTTGAGTGCTTTCGATGATCGCTTTATTAAATCACTGCTGAATTCTTTTTTGCCGCGGTTCAAAATTCAGCTTCCGCAGCGCGCTCTTTTAAAAAATGAGCAGATACTTATTATCGGTGGACTTGCACTGATTGGTTTTTTAAGTTTACCGGCCCTGCGGAATTTAATTTCCCCGGCG